>NZ_JBLRWX010000039.1:0-33218 GCF_047921035.1 Natronococcus sp. | reverse complement strand
AGCGAGCGGTGAGTGAGTCGTCTTTACGGAATACGAAGCTCCCGACTCTGCGCTGGACGACGAACCCCCTCCTATCTACTGCTACAGGAACTCGAGGGCCAGGTACGCCAGCACGCTCGCGTAGATCGGGATCGTCAGGTTGTCGTCAACGATGAAGTCGCCGATCTGGACCTTGATTCCGTCGGCGATCGTCGCCCCCAGCGCGGCAGCGAGCACGGCCAGGGGCGCCTCGTAGAGGAAGGGGGCGGCGAGGACGGCGCTGACGACGAACATCGTACTCAGGACCTCCGGCCCCTTGACGGTCTTGAGCGTGTTATCCGAGACCGCGCCGCTGATCGGGTCGCCGATCGCGAGCATCAACATCGCGGGGAGGGCGATCGCGGGCTGGAAGAGGAGGACGGCGACCGTCATGCTGACCATGTAGTAGCCGTAGCCGGCGAACTGGTCCCGTTCGTACTCGCGGGTGAGCTTGTCGTAGATCGCCCAGTCGAGGCCGACCCGCAATCGGAGAAACTCGAGGCCGATGACGCCGAGCGCGAGGACGACCATCAGCGCGCGAAACCGCTCCCAGGTGAGTCCGAGCTCGAGGACGTCGGCGAGGAGGTACAGCGCGACCAGTCCCGCCCCGCTCGAGTGGACGAGACGGCGCTTCAGTTCGTCGGCCATCACCGCAATCCTCGAAAGACGGTCCCTTCAGTCCGTCGGTTACGTCCTCGTTCGGGGCGGTAGGTGTGGGGCTCGGTCTCGGATCGCCGGCGTCGTTCGGGGCGTCACCCGTTCGGCGATTCGACGGCGACGGTGCCGCAGCTCGAGACGGTCACCTGGCAGCCCTCGTACGAAAAGGTTACCTCGACGGGTGTCTCTCGGTTCGACGCCACGAGGTCGACGAGCGCCTCGGGATCGACGGTCGCATACAGCGGTGACAGCTCCTCGGTGTTGCGGTTCGTGACGGTCGCGACGGTCTCGACGATCGCCATGACGGCGGTAGTGTAATCGGTGCCGAAACGGGCGTACGACGCGTCGGTGGCTGGGTCGTATCCCACGACATCATCGCCGAGCCCTGGGGCGGACGTCGCATCGGATTCGGTCGTATTATCGTTCACGGCTCCCCCCTATGCGAGACGTCGTAGTAAGGTGGGACGCTGACCAGTCAGCGTGCCTCCGCACCCGACTTTTCGAAGAGGTGCCGAAACACCGTTCGCTGGGCCTTGCGGAGGTGCTGGTTGAACGTCTGTCGCGTGACGCCGAACCGGTCCGCCAGTTCGTCGCCGGTGCTCGTTCTCGGCGTGTCGAAGTAGCCGCCGAAGTACGCGGCGTCGAGCACGGAGAGCTGGCGCTCGGTGAGCGCGTCGGCGACGACGTCGTACAGCAGGTGGGGCGAGTAGACGAGATCCTCGGACACCAGTTCGACGCTTCGGTGGAACTCCCGAATCCCGTCGGCGGCCAGTCGGGGATCGACGTCGCCCGGAAGCTCTCCGAGGAACCGTACCTCTTCCGGGGTGATGACGATCGTTCGGGCGCGACCGCCGAGGGAGGAAAAGACGTGTGCGACCGTCGTCGACTCGGCGTGAGCCTCGACGCGGTGGTAGCCGTCGCTCGAGCTGAGCAACCGCACGTCGATGTAGTGGGGGACCTCCTCGACGGCGGTGACGAAGTCGCTCGCCGAGAGATCCGCCGTCCCCATGTACTGGACGGTCGTCCCGTCGGGCAGCGAGACGACCGAGTCGATTTCGATCCGGGTCTCGCCGCCCTCGATCCGAAGCGACGGCGGGACTGCCGACTCGTTCGCCCGAAACTCGAGGCGGCGGACGTGGTCGCTGGTCAGTCGCTTCTCGCGTCGCTTCAGCGCCGTCATGTCCTCGAAGGCGACGACGACGTACTCGATATCGCCGTCCTCGCCCGGTACGGGAGCGGTGTTGCTCGAGAGCCACCGCTCGGAGCCGTCGGAGAGTTCGATCCAGTGTTCGAACCCGAACTCCGGTTCGCCGCTCTCGAAGACGCGATTCACCGGGTTCTCCTCGGCGGGAACGGGTCGTCCGTCGTCGTAGTAGATGTTCCACTCGCTCGAGTCGTACGTTCGGTCGGTGATCTCCTCCCGCGAGAGTCCGAGCGTCGTCACCGCCCGTTCGTTCGCGAAGACCATCGTCCCCGTCGAATCGACGACGATGGTGCCGACCGGATTCACGTCGAACACCCGACGGGCGAGGTCCTCCGGTGGCGTACACGCCGGTTTGTCTCCCCACCCCTCGGCCGAACCGTCCTCGAGACGGTCGTCGGCCGATCGATCGGTCACTGACTCGCCTCCCGTCGGCGGTAGCGACGTTCCGGGAGGGGGCGATCGAACGACGCGGAGATCCCTCGAAGCAGAACCATACCACTGCTACGGTCCCGGCGGATAAGTGTGTTCCAGGGTTTCTCACCGTGACGGAGTCAGCTTTCTCGCCGTCTCCTCCCGCTATCGCGGTGCTACCGCTCGAGTCCGTGCGATCGTCGGCGCTCCTCGGGGAAGATACTCTCGGGGAGGTAGGCCGAGACGACCCAGTTCGGGGCGTTGACCGCCTCGCTTACCTTCAGGTCGACGGCGGCCGAACACAGCATGTAGGCCTCGCTCCGGCTGAGCCCGCGTTCGGCCTCCATGTGATCGATCAGCTGCCGGATCGCGACTCCGGACGCCTCGCGCAGATCGTCGCCGATCCCGGTCGTCCCGTACATCGGTTCGTCCCGACCGGTCGGCGTGAACGGGCCCGTCGTCTCGAACTGAGGCTGTTCGATCGACATCTCCGAACGAAGGCCGAACCGACACGTCACCGTCATCGGCGCCTCGATCCCGGTACCACAGACCTCGCCGTCACCCTGCGCGGCGTGGCAGTCGCCGATCGAGAACAGCGCGTCCTCGACGGCGACGGGGAGGAACAGCCTCGAGCCCGCCGTGAGGTGTTTGATATCGAGGTTTCCGCCGACCGATTGCGGGGGAAACGTGCTGTGAGCGCCGTCCTCGGCGGGCGCGACGCCGATCACGCCGGGGAACGGATCGATCGGGACCTCGATCCCGTCGACGAACCGGGCGACGCCGTCCTCGAGCTCCCAGACGTACAGATCCGGCTCCGGGAACTCGTCGGCGAGGAGTCCGAGCTCCATCGATCCGGGCAGAATCAGCGTCTGCCCCCACCCCTCGTGCTCGAGGGCGAGCAGTTCGATCTCGAGAACATCGCCCGGCCGGGCCCCCTCGACCGCGATCGGCCCCGTCAGCGGGTGGATCGGCTCGACGTCGATCGCCGCAATGTCCTCGGCCGTCGAGCCCGGGCCGAGCTGTCCGTTCGTCGCGTCACGACAGTCGAACCGGACGACGTCGCCCGGCGCGACCGTCAGCGCCGGCTCGAGGTCGTTGTCCCAGCTGCTGTGAACCGCGTCGTCCGCGCTCACCTGATGATCCACCGAGTACGTCTCGCCTGACATTCGAGTACGATATGAGCGGCAGCAAAATAAAAGACACTGCGACAATCGCTGTACCGGTGGCCGCTCCTCCGGCCGATCTCGAGAGAGGGCGACGCTACAGCGCCTCGAACTCGCGGTCGCCGTTCCGGATCGCGGCCAGCGTCTCCGCGAGGTCGTCGACGGACAGTCGCTTCTGCTCGGTCGTATCTCGCTCGCGAACCGTCACGGTCGTCTCCTCGTCCTCGACGGTTTCGTAGTCGATCGTCACACAAAACGGCGTGCCGACCTCGTCCTGGCGCCGGTAGCGCCGACCGATGTTACCCGAGTCGTCGTACGTCACCGACAGCCCCGCCTCGCGGAGGTCGGCGACGACGTCGTCGGCGACGGCCTCGAGTTCGTCGTCGCTCTGCAGGGGGAAGACGCCGACGAAGGTGGGCGCGACCTCGGGCTCGAGTTCGAGGTAGGTCCGTTCCTCGCCGTCGACCTCGTCCTCGCTGTAGGCGTGGTGGAGCACGGTGTAGACGACCCGGTCGACGCCGAAGGAGGGTTCGATGACGTGGGGCGTGACGTGCTCGCCAGCGATCCGTTCCTCGTCGACCGAGAAGCCGGTCTTCTCGACGGGGATCACGTGGCTCTCGCCCTCGAGTTCGATCTCCACCCCGTCGCCCTCGAAGGCGGCTCGGTCGCGCTCCGCGAGGGCCTCGAGTTCGGCGACGACGGTCTGGGCCGCGCCGCCGAACTCCGGCCCCAGGTAGCTCATGTCGGGGTCGACGGTCGCTCGCTCGACGGTCTTCGGTTCGTCGTACTGTTTGAAGACCGTAAAGCGGTCCTCGGAGTACTCCTCGTGTTTCGAGAGGTCGTAGTCGGTCCGGTTGGCGAAGCCGGCCATCTCGATCCAGTTGCCGTCGATTTCGCTCTCGGCGTCCCAGCAGTCCGCGGCGTAGTGGGCTCGCTCGCCCGAGAGGTGCTGGCGGAACCGGAACCGATCCATGTCGACGCCGACGGCCTCGTACCACGGTTTGGCGACGCCGAGGAAGTACGCGACCCACTCGTCGGCGATGATACCCTCCTCGACCGCTTCGCCGATCGTCGTCTCGATCTCCGATCCGTCCTCGTCGTTCTGTTCGCCGACGGGGTACAGGCGCACCTCGACGTCCGCGACGCGCTCGAGCGGCGGTTCGTCCTCCTCGGGATCGATGAAGTACTCGAGTTCGGCCTGGGTGAACTCCCGCGTCCGAATAATGGATCGACGCGGGCTGATCTCGTTGCGGTAGGCGCGCCCGATCTGGGTGACGCCGAAGGGAAGCTGGTTGCGGGCGTACTCTTTCAGGCGCGGAAACTCGACGAAGATTCCCTGTGCGGTCTCGGGGCGCAGGTAACCCGGCTGGGAGTCGCCGGGGCCGATGTTCGTCGCGAACATGAGGTTGAACGCCTCGACGGCCTGGCCCGCGAGGCCGGCGCCACAGGAGGGACAGACGAGTTCGTACTCGGCGATGACCTCCTCGACCTCCGGAATGGGGAGGCTCTCGGCGTCTTCGTACTCCGTGTTGTCCTCGACGACGTGGTCCGCGCGGTGGCTCTCGCCGCATTCGGGACACTCGACGAGCATGTCGTCGAATCCCTCGAGGTGGCCCGACGCCTCGAAGACCGGCTCGGGCATGATCGTCGGGGCGTCGATCTCCATGTTCCCCTCCGCGACGGCGAAGCGGTCCCGCCAGGCGTCCTCGACGTTGCCCTTCAGGG
Organism: Natronococcus sp.; assembly: GCF_047921035.1. Taxonomy (NCBI): domain Archaea; kingdom Methanobacteriati; phylum Methanobacteriota; class Halobacteria; order Halobacteriales; family Natrialbaceae; genus Natronococcus; species Natronococcus sp. The sequence goes on along the minus strand of NZ_JBLRWX010000039.1, from coordinate 28,040 downwards.
ACGCACCCTGCGGGCCGAACGTGTAGAAGCCGCCGACGCCGCCGTAGGCGCCCGAGGACTGGAAGAAATAGCCCCGGCGCTTGGCGAGTTCGACCAGCTTCTCGCTGGTTGGCTGGTCCGTCGCGTCGGCGTCGTTCGCCTCACTCATAGAGGGCCTCCAGGAGGTCGACGTCCCGGACGACGCCGACGAGCTGTTCACCCGTGACCATCGGGAGCTGTTCGACGTCGTTGCTGATCATCCGCTGGGCGGCCTCCTGAATCGACGTCTGCGCCGAAACCGTCACCACGTCCTCGCTCATGAACTCGCGAACGGGGCCGTTCGGGATCTCGATGTCCCGAGTCGGCAGGTATCGACTCCCGACGCCCTTGATCCCCTCCCAGGACCACTCGGCGTCCTGGTCGGGGAAGTTGTCGCCGGTTTCCTCCTCGCCCTCGACGATGCGGGCGACGTCGATGATATCGACCTCGGTCAGCACGCCGCTCATCCGTCCCTCGTCGTCTAACGCGACGGTGTAGGGAACGTTCGCGTAGTACAGCTCGCGCTCGGCGACGGGCAGGGGTGCGCCCTCGTAGGTCGTGTTGACGTTCCCGCTCGAGTGGCCCTCGACGGTGTCGTCGGTCTCCTGGTCGCCCGTTGCGATCGCGTGGACGACGTCGGTCACCGTGACGATCCCCTCGAACTCCCCATCTTCGGGCGGCTCATCGCCGCCCGAACGGTCAGCGGAACTCCGTTCCGCACTATCGACGACGGGGATCCGACGCTCGCCCTCGTCGAACATCAGCCTCGCGACCTCCTCGAGGGAGGTGTCGGCGGTCGTCGACGGAACGTCGTCCATCAGCATGACGAGCTGGTCTTCGTCAGGCTGTTCGATCAGGACGTCCCGCGAGACCAGCCCGCGGTACTCCACCTCGCCTCCGTCCTCCGCGACGACCGGAACTGACGAGAACGACTGTTCCTGCAGGTACTCGAGGACGTCCTCGCGAGTGCCTGGTAACTCGACGGTCACCACGTCTTCCCGCGGCGTCATCGCGTCGGCTACGTTCATTATGGTACCCGGTACGGCGAAAATGAGTATAAACCCAGTGTTTCACCTGCGGACGGGCACACCCGCTCTCGAACCGCCGGCGAACGGATCGATCCGACGCGTTTATATGTGGGAGGCATTCACATTCATGTATGATGTCATCCGATGTCACTCTCGCCGGTGACGAGACGGTCGTCGGTGCGATCGATCCGACGGAGTCCGGCGACCGCTACGTTATCGCGGACGTCTCGACGGACGACGCGTGGCTCGCGATGCGGGCTGACGACGCGCCGACGCTGCCGGCGATGCGGTGAATCGGTCGCTCGAACTCCGGTGAGCAACGGTTCCGTCTCCGCACAGTACTTGCGCCTCGGGTACCTCCTTCTCGACAGATGGTTGGACCGACACCTCGGAGCGACCGGAGCGAGCGATCCGGCGCCGACGACGACTCGAGGTACACGACCGCGAACGTCCTCGCCGCGCTGGTGCCGACGGCGCTGGCGCGACGGCTGCTCCGCGTTTCCGTCGAGACCGACCGACGGATCTACGACCGCGACGACCCGGTCGAGATCACCGTCGAGTTCAAGAACCCGCTACCGGTGCCGATCGATATCCCGACCCCCGAACAGCGCCGCTGGGGGTGGACGATCGACGGCCTCCTCGAGGCCAGCGACGAGACTCGCTACACCCGAAGCCGGCCGAGTTCCTTCTCGTTCGCCGGCGGGGAACGAAAGCGAACGTCGTTCACCTGGAACGGCCGGTTCGAGCACCACCGCAAGAACGACTACCGCGAGTCGGTCGTTCCCGAACCCGGTGAGTACGAGATCCGCGTCTTCGTGGCGACCCACGAGGACGCGTTTCGCCCGAGCGACGTCACCACCGTTACGATCCGTTGAGAAAAACCGTTCCGTCGATCGTCCGTCGATCCCGCTCGAGTGCGATCGCCGACTACCCGGTGAGCATGCCGCCGGCCGGAGCCTGCGTCTCGGGTCGGCCGTCGTCGCTCGTCTGAACGCCGGTGAACTCCGGCGAGTTGTCGATCGCTCGTCGCGCCTTTGCACCGAACACCGCGGTCGTCGTCAGGATGGACATAATCTTACTCATTCACGAGTTAATAATGGCGCCGACCGCTTAAGACTTTATACCACCAAAGATTGTGCTGTATACTAGTTCCCACGGGATACGTCTCACCCTATCAAACGGCGGCGAGCGAAACGATCGAGCCGCCGGCTCACGGCTCACGGATCGGAACGCGTCTCCGAGAAGCGAAATCGTCGAGCGCGATCAGCGGTGGAGGTGACAGGCCGCGAAGTGGGCGTCCGTCCCGTACTCCGGTTCGACCTCGTAGGCCGGTCGCTCGGTCGCACAGATGCTCTCGCGAGCGAACGACTCGAGCAGGAGTTCGCGGGCCGCCTTCCAGTCGTCGTGGTCGTCGGCGACGTCCTCGGGCTCCGTGTCGGGGTCGGTCGCGACGAGGTCGATCGCCTCCGCGACGATTTCGCCGGCCTCGCCGCGGGGGAGGTCACCGCCGAAGAACTCCCGTCGGAGCGCGTCGGCCGGCATCGGCTCGAACGTTCGGCGCTTGACCGACCGCATGAACGCCCGGGTGTGGGCCCACTCCTCGTCGGTCCACTCGTACTCGTCGGGGGCGATCAGGCGCGGACACCGGGTGCGGAACCGACAGCCCGACGGTGGGTTTATCGGACTCGGCACCTCGCCCTCGAGGACGCCCCGGGCGTCCCGCTCCCGCGGATCGGGGACGGGAATCGAGTCGAGCAGCGCCTTCGTGTAGGGGTGTTGGGGATTCTCGAACAGCTCCTCCTTGTCGGCGAGTTCGACGATGTTGCCCAGGTACATTACGGCGACGCGATCGGATATGTGGCGGATCACCGAGAGGTCGTGGGCGATGAAGAGGTAGGTTAGCCCGAACTCCTCCTGGAGTTCCTCCATCGTATTCAGGACCTGGGCCTGGATCGAGACGTCCAGCGCCGACACCGGTTCATCGCAGACGATGAACTCCGGATCGACCGACAGCGCCCGCGCGAGGTTAACCCGCTGGCGCTGGCCGCCGGAAAAGGCGTGGGGATAGCGGTTGTAGTGGTGGGGATCCAGTCCGACCTTCTCGAGCAGTTCCTTCGCCCGCTGCTCGCGGCCCTCGCCGTCCAACATTCCGTGGGCCCGCATGGGCTCCTCGACGATCTTTCCGACCTTCATCCGCGGATCGAGCGAGGCCTGGGGGTCCTGGAAGATCATCTGGATCTCCGAGCGCTTCTGCCGGAGCTCCTCGCCGCTTAATTCGGCCAAGTCCTCGCCCTTGAAGTCGATCGTCCCCTCGGTCGGCTTGAGTAGCCGCAACAGCGTCCGACCGAGGGTACTCTTCCCGCAGCCGGACTCCCCGACGAGACCCAGGGTCTCGCCCCGTCGGATCTCGAAGTCGACGTCGTCGACGGCCTTGACCCGCTGCCGGCCGACGTCGATCGGCGGGAACTGGCTCGAGTCGAACGAGATCCCGCTCAGGAGGCCCGAATCCTGGTTGAAGTACTTCTTGAGATTTCGAACCCGGACCAGCGGCTCGCCGGTGCCGGGCTCGTTTGCCGACCCCGCGTCGGCCGGACTACTCACCGCCCTCACCTCCCGGCGCGTCGGCGGTCAGCCGCGGTTCTTTCTCGAGTGGCGGGCTCTCGTCGTAGCCGACGTCGAAGACGTCGTGTTTGACGCAGGCCGCGTTGTGGGGATGGCCGTCGGCCCGGGCGACCTCCTTGGTCTCGGGGTGGACGCGCTGGCAGACCTCCCTGGCGTCGGGACAGCGCGGATGGAACCGACAGCCCGACGGCGGCGAGATCGCTTCGGGCATCACGCCCTCGATGGGCTCGAGCTCCTCGACCGTGCGGTCGGGCCGGGGCATCGATTTTAACAGCGCCTGCGTGTAGGGGTGTTTGGTGTCGTAGAACAGTTCGTCCACCGGCGCCTGCTCGATGATCTCGCCGAGGTACATGACGTTGACCCGGTCGCAGATCTCGGCGACGACGCCCATGTCGTGAGTCACCCAGACGAAGCTCGTGTCGTACTTCTCCTGGAGGTCGTCGACGAGGTCGATGATCTGGCCCTCGACGGTGACGTCCAGCGCCGTCGTCGGCTCGTCGGCGATGATGAGACTCGGCTCGCAGGCCAGCGCCATCGCGATCAGCACCCGCTGGCGCATCCCGCCCGAGAACTGGTGGGGGTACTCCTCGTAGCGCTCCTCGGGATCGGGGATGCCGACCTCCCGGAGCATCCGTATCGCCTCTTCCTTCGCCTCCGTTCCGGAGAGGTCGCGGTTGAGTTCGATGAACTCCCGGATCTGTCCCCCGATAGTGAAAACGGGGTTGAGCGACTCCATCGGATCCTGGAAGATCACGGCGATCTCGTTGCCACGGATCCGGTCGCGTACCGCCTTGTTCGAGAGCATGTCCTCGTGCTCGCGGAGTTCGCCGTCGGGGCCCTCCTCGAGGCCGAAGATCGTCTCGCCCTTGTAGGTGATCTCGCCGCCGACGATCTCGCCGGGGTGTTCGACGAGCCGCAGCAGGCTCATCGAGGCGACGCTCTTCCCGGCGCCGCTCTCTCCGACGAGGCCGACGATTTCCCCCTCGTGAACTTCGAAGGAAATCCCGTCGACTGCGCGTACTGTACCAGCGTTCGTAAAGAACTGCGTTTTGAGATTTTCGACGCGAAGTAGTGGTTCGGAACTCATTGTTAATCCTCGAGCCGTGGGTCGAGAGCGTCCTGGAGGCCGTCCCCGAAGAGGTTGAATCCCATAATCGTGATCATGATCGCCAGTCCCGGCCAGATCGACAGCCAGACGTTCGAGTGCATGTACCCGTGAGAGGTGTTGAGCATCTCGCCCCAGTCCGGCGTCGGGGGTTGTGCGCCGAAGCCGAGGAACGAGAGACCGGCGACGATGAGGATCGTGACGCCGATCTGCAGGCTCGCGTAGACCAGCACTGGCGCGAAGCTGTTCGGGATGATGTGCCGGAGGATAATGTTTCGGTCCTTTACTCCGGCCGCACGCGCGGCTTCGATGTAGTCCATCTCGCGGACGGACAACACCTCGCTGCGGATGATCCGGGCGAACACCGGGACGAACGCGAGTCCGACGCCGACGATCGCGAACCGGACGTCGGGGCTGCCGCCGCTGACGAAGACGGTAAAGACGATGATGAGGATCAGCGGTGGGATCGCGTACACCGTCTCGATGGCGCGCATCAACGCGTCGTCGACCCAGCCGCCGTAGTAGCCGGCGACGGCCCCGACGGTCGTGCCGCCGACCAGTCCGAGAAACGTCGCCGCGATGCCGACGGTGACCGACACCTGGGCCCCGTAGACGATCCGGGTGAAGTAGTCTCGACCGTTCGGATCGGTACCCAGCGGGTGCGAGAGCGAGCCGTCGACGTGGAACGCCGGTGGCATGTTCGTCTCGGCCTCGCCCGGTGCCGGCAGCCGTTCGGGGTGTTCGAAGAACGGGAGCGCCTCGGCGAAGGTAAAGTCCGACATCGCGCCGAACGTGAGCCGGGAGAGGTTGCCGTCGACGAGCGTGTAGGCCGTGATGGCGAGTACGAACCCGATAACGTACATCCCCCAGCGGGCGGTCGTGTCGCGTTTTACTTTCCTGGCGGTGTTTCGCCAGCCGGTGTCGGGCTCGACTTCTTTTTCGGCCGGCTCGGAGCCGCTGTCAACCTGTGATTCGCCTACTGCCATGATTATTCACTCTCCCCGTACGTGACGCGTGGGTCGATGTACGCGTACGCGATGTCGGTGATAACGACACCGATAACGAACATCGTCGCGATGATCATCGTGATTCCCATAATAAGTTGATAGTCGAGTTGCACGATCGCTTCGTAGAACAGTCGTCCGAGCCCGTTGATATCGAAGACGAACTCGATGAGGACGGAGCCACCCAGCGCCGTCGAGAGGTTGAGCCCGACGATCGTAATTATCGGCAACTGAGCGACCTGGAACGCGTGTTTTCGCATGATCGTCCGTTCGGGGACTCCGTAGGCTCGAGCGAGCTTGACGTACTCTCCCTGCAGAGACTCGATCATCTGGGTGCGCTCGACCCGCATCAGGGTCGCCATCTGGAGCGTTCCGAGTGCGATCATCGGTAACAGCAGATGACGTATCACTTGATAGAAGTGCTCCCCGTAGCCGCTGTGCCCGTACGTCTCCGGCGACCACCACGGATAGACGAGGCCGCTGGAGGGCAGCCAGCCGAGCTGAACTGCAAAGATCAGAATCAGCATGATTCCGATCCAGAACGACGGCGTGCTCACGCCGAACAGCGCAACGATGCGCGAGACGTGATCGAAGGGGTCGTTGCGTCGCTTGGCAGCGATAATACCGAGGGGAATCGACGTGGCGAGTGCGAACACGTACGCCGAGAGCACGAGCAGCAGGGTCGGGCCGATCCGATTGGTGATCAGCTCCGCGACGGACGCGTTTCGGTGGAAGCTGTGGCCCATATCTCCCTGCACGAGGCCGCCCATGTAGTTGAGATACCGCTCGTGTATCGGTTGGTCGAGCCCGTACTGTGCCTCGATCCGCTCGATCGTCTCCTGATCGACTTCTTGTCCCTGTAGCATGAGCCTGACCGGATCGCCGGGGGTCAGGTTAGCGAGAACGAACGTAAGGATAGAGACGCCAATCAGGACCGGAATTGCTTGGATGAATCGATAGGTCGTGTAGCGAAGGAGTCCCATATATTGGGCTGTAGTCGGATTCTTCTTCTGATTATTTAATTCCTTTCGTGTGGAATCGGTTGCGCGTCGAGGAACCGAACCCGGTGCCTGGCGACGCTATTCGTCGATCCAGGTGTTCTGGTAGTCGGAGACGATACGCGGGTTGTAGCTCACCGCCGGGTGTGCGTGGAGGTCCTTGACCTCTTCGCGGGCCGCCATCGTGTTGTGTTCGGAGTAGGCCGGCAGCACCGGCATGTACTCGATGATCTCCTCGGTAACGTCGATGTACAGCTCGCGTCGTTCCTCCTGGTCGGCGCTCTCGCGGGCGTTCAGGATGTTGTCGTGGAACTCGCCCTGACCTTCGTAGAAGTGACCCTGGCCGATGCCGGCCTGGCTCTCGTGGAACAGGTTGTAGTAGTAGACGTCGGGGTCGGGGCCGCCGGTCCAGCCCAGCAGGTACATCTCGTAGTCGTCGACGTTGCCGGTGTTGTACGTGTCGACGAGTGTTGCGAACGACATCCCCTGTACGTCCGCGCCGTAGCCGATCTCGCTGAGCCGTGAGCCGATCCGCTCGGCCAGCGCCTCGCGGGGCCCACCCTCGGGCGCGATGATGCGCGGCTCCCAGTCGTCGGGGACGCCGGCTTCCTCGAGTAGCTCCTGGGCCTGGTCGGGATCGTACTCGGGCATCTGATCCTGCCACTCGTCGACGGGGAACTCCCAGTCACCTTCCTCGTTGGTGATCTGCGGGATGGGGCTCGAGAGCGCGTCGGCCGCGGGGCCGAGGCGCTCGTTGACGAACTCCTGCATGGAGAACGAGTGACCGACCGCACGGCGCACGTCGGGATCGGTCGTCTCGCCCTCGTTGCAGTTGAACGCCAGGTACATGTACGACGGACTGCGCGAGCCGTGGATCCGGACGCCGTCCGCGCCGTCGACTTCGTCCCACTCCGTCGCGGGCACGGTGTCGATGACGTCGGTGTCGCCGGCGAGGATCTGTGCGACGCGGTTCGCGTCGTCGGGAGTCGCCTCGAACCGGATGTTCTGGATGTACGGCTGGGGGTCGTCCCAGTAGTCGTCCCAGCGCTCGAGTTCGACGTACTCCCCTTCCTGGAAGTCCGCGAACTGGAAGGGGCCCGAACCGATCGGATCCGTGTTGAACGCGTCGGTGTCCTCGGTTCGAACGTCTTCCGGGACGACCGGAACCGCGATTGTCGCCAGCGTGAACGGACCGTAGGGGTGTTCGAGGTTGACCTCGAGCGAATGGTCGTCGATCGCTTCCGCGGATTCGATCATCGCGTAGGTCGCCGCGTTCTGGGTCTCCTCCTCGACCGGCGCCATAAAGGAGTGGGCGACGTCGCTGGCGGTGAGTTCGTCGCCGTTGTGGAACTCGATGCCGTCCTGGATGTCGATGAAGTACGTCTCGCCGTCGTCCTCTTCTTCGGGCATCCCGTCGGCGATCTTCGGCTCGAGCCCGAGGCCGTCGTCCCACTCGTAGAGGCCGTCGAATACGAGGTTGACGACCTGCATACTGTAGGAGTCGAACGTGACGACGGGGTCGAAGTCCTCGTCGCGATCGGCCGGCTGGAGGAACTCCAGCGAGTCGCTCCGATCCGTGTCGTCGGGCTCCTCGCCGTCGTGTTGATACTCGCTGATGTCGGCGACATCGTCGTCGCCGTTCCCGTTCCCGTTCCCGTCGTCGTCGTCGCCGTTCCCACCGATGCACCCTGCAACGGCCGCGGCGGAGACCGCGGCACCCGAGGCGAGCACGTGCCGTCGGGTCCATACCTGCTGATTGTTTACCATTCTCACAGTAATGGCCGCAGCAGCAAATTATATATGTTTTGGTTTACAATGGAGGAGCACCACCTCCGAATCCGTATTTGTACACTATAGGACATTTGTGAACACTCGATTCGTTCATACATACATAATAATCTATAATTTTATATGTGTGGCGTCGCTGGTGGACCGATCTCGTCCTCCGAGCGAACGAGCCGCGTTCGACACCGATTGATTCGGCCGTGACCGGTGCGCTTTTTCTTCCGGCCGTCACAGTAGTGTCGTATGACCTATCGAGCCGTCGAGACCGGAGCGGAACGCGTCGCCGCCCTCGAGCGCGAGGAAGACGAGACGACCGCCCTCGACCACTGGCTCTGAGATGCGCGAGGAAGACGAACGCTACTTCGAGCGACTCGAGTCCCAGTTAGACGAGGCGTTCGACGTCGCCGAGCGAGCCAAAGAGCGCGGCGCGGACCCCGAACCCGAAGTCGAGATTCCCGTGGCCAAGGACATGGCCGACCGCGTCGAGAACATCCTCGGCATCGACGGCGTCGCCGAGCGAGTACGGGAACTCGAGGGCGAGATGAGCCGCGAGGAGGCCGCGCTGGTGCTCGCGGAGGACTTCGCCGAGGGACGGGTCGGCGACTACGAGACGAGAGCCGGGAAGGTCGAGGGGGCGGTCCGAACCGCCGTGGCCCTGCTCACCGAGGGGGTCGTCGCCGCGCCCATCGAGGGGATCGACAAGGTCGAACTGCTCGATAACGACGACGGCACCGAGTTCGTCAACGTTTACTACGCCGGCCCGATCCGTTCCGCGGGCGGAACCGCCCAGGCCCTCTCCGTCCTCGTCGCCGACTACACGCGCGCGCTCGTCGGGATCGAACAGTACGACGCGCGCCAGGAGGAGGTCGAGCGCTACGCCGAGGAGATCGGCCTCTACGACAAGGAGACCGGCCTGCAGTACACCCCCAAGGACAAGGAGACGAAGTTCATCGCCAAACACCTCCCGATCATGCTCGACGGGGAGGCTACCGGCGACGAGGAGGTCTCCGGGTTCCGGGATCTGGAGCGCGTCGACACCAACAACGCCCGCGGGGGGATGTGTCTCGTCCTGGCCGAGGGGATCGCGCTGAAGGCCCCGAAGATTCAACGATACACCTCGAGCCTCGACGAGATCGACTGGCCCTGGCTCCAGGACCTCATCGACGGTAACTACGCCGACGACGCGGGCGACGCGGAAGAAGACGACGAGGACGCCGATGCGGACGGGGAGACCGACGAGAGCGACGAGGCCGGGGACGACACCGGGCCCGCCGAACCCGACGGCCCAGTTCGGGCGGAGCCCTCGAAGAAGTTCCTGCGGGATCTGATCGCCGGCCGCCCCGTCTTCTCCCATCCCAGCGCCGCGGGCGGCTTTCGGCTCCGCTACGGCCGCGCGCGCAATCACGGCTTCGCGACCGGCGGGATTCACCCCGCGACGATGCACCTCCTCGACGATTTCCTCGCGACGGGGACCCAGATCAAGACCGAGCGGCCGGGGAAGGCCCACGGGATCGTCCCCGTCGATACGATCGACGGTCCGACGGTCAAGCTGGCCAACGGCGACGTCCGCCGGATCGACGACCCCCAGGAGGCCCTCGAGATCAGAAACGGCGTCGAGCGGATCCTCGACGCCGGCGAGTACCTGGTCAACTACGGCGAGTTCGTCGAGAACAACCACCCGCTCTCACCCGCATCGTACGTCTTCGAGTGGTGGATCCAGGACCTCGAGGCCGCGGGCGCGGACGTCCAGGCCCTCGAGGACGATCCCCGGATCGATCTCGAGAACCCCGACGCCGACCGGGCCCTCGAGTGGGCCACGACCTACGACGCCCCGCTTCATCCCCAGTACACCTACCTCTGGCACGACCTCTCCGTCGAGGCGTTGTGCACCCTCGCCGACGTGGTCTCGAACGGGCGGGTCGAGCGCGCCGACGGCGGCGACGGAACGCTCGTCCTCGCACACGACGAGGCCGTCCGCGAGGCCCTCGAGGCGATCATCGTCGAACACCGCCAGCGTCCCGACGAGGACCGGATCGAGATCGACGACTGGCGGCCGTTCGCTCACACTGTGGGCTGCGAACCCAGGGAGACGGTCGCGGACGGCGCAGCGGCAGATCCGGACGCTCGGGATCGGCAGCCGACCGTCGAACTCGAGCGCACCTGGAGCGACGACGACCTCTCCGAACGCGCCCGAACGTGGGGCCACGACGACGAGGGCGACAACGCCATCGAGGCGGTCAACGAGGTCGCACCCTTCGAGGTGCGAGAGCGCGCGCCGACCCGGGTCGGCAACCGGATGGGTCGGCCCGAGAAATCGGAGCGCCGGGATCTGAGTCCGCCGGTCCACACCCTGTTCCCGATCGGCGAGGCCGGCGGCGCCCAGCGCAACGTCGCGGACGCGGCCAAACACGCCGAGACGATGTCCGATACCCCCGGCGTCGTCGAACTCGAGATCGGTCGTCAGCGCTGTGAAAACTGCGGGACGGAGACGTTCGAGAACCGCTGTCCGGACTGCAACGAGCGGACGACGCCCGACTACCGCTGTCCCGACTGTGACACGCAGATCGAACCCGACGAAGCCGGTCGCGTCGAATGCGGGCGCTGCGAGGTCGAGGCCACCTGCGTCGAGCGCCGCGAAGTCGACCTCAACGAGGAGTACCGCGACGCCCTCGAGTCGGTCGGCGAGCGCGAGAACGCCTTCGAGATCCTCAAGGGCGTGAAGGGACTCACGTCGACGACGAAGGTCCCCGAACCGATCGAGAAGGGCGTGTTGCGCGCGAAACACGACGTCTCGTCGTTCAAGGACGGCACCGTCCGCTACGACATGACCGACCTGCCCGTCACCTCGGTACGGGCCAGCGAACTCGACGTCGACGTCGGCCAGCTCCAGGCGCTGGGCTACGAGGAGGACGTCCGCGGCGACCCCCTCGTGCATGAGGACCAACTCGTCGAGCTGAAAGTGCAGGATATCGTCCTCTCCGATGGCGCCGCCGAGCACATGATGCAGACCGCCGACTTCATCGACGACCTGCTCGAGCAGTACTACGGGCTCGAGCGGTTCTACGAGTTCGAGGATCGCCAGGACCTCGTCGGCGAGCTGGTGTTCGGGATGGCGCCGCACACGAGCGCCGCAACTGTCGGGAGAGTGATCGGTTTCACGAGCGCGGCGGTCGGATACGCACATCCGTATTTCCACGCGGCAAAGCGGCGAAACTGCTTCCACCCCGAGACAACGATCCGCTACGAAGACGAGTCGGGAACCGCTCGTGAAGAAGCGATAGCGACGTTCGTCGAATCACGACTGACCGATCCTCGTAAAGACGACTTCGGGACGCTGATCCAGAACCTCGACGGATCCGTCACCGTTCCGTCGATCGACGATGACGGACATCACGTAACCCGATCGGTCGAGGCCGTTTCGAAACACCCCGCGCCTGATCACCTGATCTGCGTCGAAACTCGTAATGGGCGGTCGCTGACTGTAACCCCAGACCACACGATGGTCGTCTGGGACGACGGTCTCGATCGGATCCCTGCGAGCGAACTCGAGGCCGGCGACGAGATTCCGACACCGGCAGGCGCTAACTCGACGAGCGGAGCGAACGCGAGTGCGCGAGCAGCGGGTATCACAGACGGTGGCCGTCCGGAGGTTGATGTAGTAGAACGAGTCGAAATCGTCCCATCCGATGTCGAGTACACCTACTGTCTCACGGTTTCGGACACGAACACGCTCGTGGCGAACGGACTGCACACGGCGCAATGCGACGGGGACGAGGACTGCGTAATGTTGCTTATGGACGGACTCCTGAATTTCTCCCGGTCGTATCTCCCGGACAAGCGCGGCGGCAGCGTCGCGGAGGACTCACGACTGATCGCGTTCGATCCCGAAGGCAACCTGCGGTTCATGACCTTCGACGAGTTCTGGGACGAACTCGATGTCCCGATCGAGATCGACGGCAAGTTCCAGAAGAAGACCGCCGCGCTCGAGGGATGGACAACCTACGCGTTCGACGGCGAGCACGAGGCGGCACCGAAGCCGATCGAGAAGGCGATCCGGTACGAGGCCGATGACGACGAGGAGCTACTACGGATCTCCACGCAGTTCGGACGCGAACTCGAGATCACGACCGATCACAGCCTCTTCCGGTACGACGACGGGATCGAGGAAGTCGCCGGTTCCGACCTCGAGAAAGGAGACCTTATTGTTGCACCACAAAATCTCGACGTAGAACCGATCGAAACGACGATCGACACGCTCGAATGCGTCGACGATCCGTACGTGTTACTCGATACCGAGCACGAGGAGTGGCTGACCGAAGTCTGGAACGACGCGGAACGCGGCGGTGATACGCGCGTTGCCTTCGACGGCGGCCTCTCGTATCGGCTCTCAAAGAAGAAAGTCTGTCGGGAAACGCTCGAAGAAATCGAATCCGAACACGACGATGCCGATCTCCCTGCTGACTGTTCGATCGGCTGGAAGGGATCGTCGGACTGCATCGATCGCCATATCGACATCGACGAGAACTTCGCGTGGCTACTCGGGATGTTCGTCGCGGAAGGATCGCTTTCGGGAACGCGGCCGGCGATCCACAACGCGGACGAGAAACTCGTCGATCGAGTCGTCGAGACGACCGAGTCCGTGCTCGGTTGCGAGCCAAGCGTTCGCTGGTCGAACCAGGCCTACGAGGTCGCATTTCCGGCCGTCTTCTTCGACGTGTTGCACGAGCTCGGTTTCGAGGACTGCGATTCGTACAACTCGAGCGAAAAGATCGTTCCCGACCGTATCCTCCGAGCCGAACGCGACGTCGTCCTCGCCTTCTTGCGCGGATTCATCGCTGGCGATGGCTCCGAATCCAGCGACGACAACTACACGTCGATCGGATTCCACACGACGAGTGAGAACGTCAAAGACGGGGTCGTCTTCTGTTGTCACCGCCTCGGACTCGTCGCGAACGTCTCGCGTCGCGAGCGAGATTCGTCACGACAACCGATCTATACGGTCTCCGTTTCCGGGGGTGCGTCCCGCAATCCGCTCGAGCAAATTCTCGACGGGAACGAACCGTACCAGCCGAAAAGTCTCGTCGTCTCCATTCCCGACGAACTGATGGGAATCCGTGAGATGGAGATCGAGGGGATCAAACAGCTGATTCCGAAGTATCTGAAGCGACGCGACAATATCTCGCTCGAGAAACTCGAGGAGATCATCGACGAACTCGATCATCGCGGCCTTCCGAACGAAGCCGAGACGAAACTCGAGGAAATCCGGCCGTTGGTCGACGGTGACCTCTCGTATCTCCGGATTACTGATATCGAACGCATCGAGTACGACGGCTATCTCTACGATCTGCAGGTCGGCGGTAATCCGATCTTCACAGCGAACTGGCTCTACGCACACAACTCGATGGACGCGCCTTTGGTCATGTCCTCGAGGATCGATCCCTCCGAAATCGACGACGAGGCCCACAACATGGACATCGTCTCGCAGTACCCCCGCGAGTTCTACCTCGCGACCCTCGAGCAGGCTGACCCCGGCGAGGTCGACATCCAGTTGGGCGAGGATACCCTCGGTACCGACGGCGAGTACACCGGGTTCGAACACACCCACGACGTCACCGACATCGCGATGGGGCCGGATCTGTCGGCGTACAAGACGCTGGGGTCGATGATGGAGAAGATGGACGCCCAGCTCGAGCTCTCGCGGAAGCTCCGGGCCGTCGACGAGACCGACGTCGCCGAGCGGGTGATCGAGTACCACTTCCTGCCGGACCTGATCGGGAACCTGCGGGCCTTCTCGCGTCAGGAGACCCGCTGTCTGGACTGCGGCGAGAAGTTCCGTCGGATGCCCCTGACCGGGGACTGCCGGGAGTGTGGCGGCCGCGTCAACCTTACCGTTCACCAGGGATCGGTCAACAAGTACATGCAGACCGCGATCCAGGTCGCCGACGAGTACGACTGCCGGGACTACACGAAACAGCGCCTCGAGGTGCTCGAGAAATCGCTCGAGAGCATCTTCGAGAACGACAAGAACAAGCAATCGGGAATAGAGGACTTCATGTAACCTCGCGTCGTCGTTCGCCCGCCGATCTCCGTCCGGACGGATCTTATCCTTACCATTACTCAGAAGGCAGAAATCAAATAATGAGGTGTGTTGACGCCCAGCTATGAGTCACGATAACTGCTGTGGCGGTAGCATCGCACCGAATCCGGACGCGCTTCCGTCGGTCGCGACCGAGCGGCGATCGTTCATCAAGGGGGTCGGCGCGCTCACCGGGGGCGCTGCCCTCTCCGGTCGAGCGGCGGCCGACGACGCCGACGAGGAGAGCGACGCGGGCCGAACGGAGGAGTGTCGAAATGCGATCACCTTCATCCACGACGGGATGGGGCCGACCCAGGTCACGGGCGCCCGCTACCTCAAAGCCTACCAGGAGGACCCGGAGCAGTTCCCGCTGAACGCCGATCCGTCCGAGACGTCGCTGCACATGGACCGCCACGAGGCCCACGGGACGATGACCGTCTTCCCCGACGATCCCAACGAGGTCGTCATCGACTCGGCGGCCGGGGCGACGAGTCCGGGTGCGATCGACTGCGCCGCTTCGGCCACCGGGATGGGTGCCGGGGTCAAGACGTACAACGGCGCGATCGGCGGCATCAGAAACGAGGACGGCGAGTTCGTCCCCGTCGAGACGATCCTCGAGGCGGCCCGCGACGCGGGGCTTGCGACCGGGCTGGTGACGACCACCCGGATCACCCACGCGACGCCGGCGGCGTTCGCCGCCCACGTTCCCCACCGATCGATGGAGGACGAGATCGCCGAGCAGTACATCGACGAGGCAGACGTCGACGTCCTCCTTGGCGGCGGAAAGGCCCACTTCGACCCCGACCAGCGCGACGACGGGCGGGACCTGCTGGGTGCCGCAGAAGAGAACGGCTATCGGATCGTCGAGACCGCCGACGAGCTCGCCGACGTGGATCAGATGCCCGTCCTCGGGCTGTTCACCGAGGACGACAGCCATCTCGACTACTACCTCGACCGCCAGTCGGGGTCGACGCAACCCGGACTAGTCGAGATGACGAACAAAGCGCTCGAGTTGCTTTCCGGGAACGACGAGGGCTTTTTCGTCATGGTCGAGGCGGGACGGGTCGACCACTGCGGCCACAAGAACGACCCGGCGATCCTCGACGAACAGCTCGAGGGCGACCGGGCCGTCGGCGCCTGTCTGGACTTCGCGCGGGACGACGCGACGGCACCGACCACCGTCGTCACGACCGCCGACCACGAGTGTGGCGGCTTCTCGCTCGGTCGCGACGGGATCTACAACGTCGACTACGAGATGATCGACGCGCTCCAGGCGAGCGTCACCGAGGGGATCGTGCCGGCGATCGACGAAGACGTCGAGGACGTCGCGGACCTCCAGACGGTCATGTCGGAGGTCGCCGGGATCGAACTCGAGGACGTCGACCGAAATCACTCCGACGCCGACATCTACCGGGCGATCGATCTGGGACCGCTGTACGCCGAGGTTCCCGCGCTTCGAGACATGCTCAACCGACAGATGCTGATCGACTTCACCTCCCACGGCCACACGGGTGTCGACGTTCCACTGTACGCCGATGGGCCGAACGCGGAGTTCTTCGACCGAGCGCGGGACAACACCGACATCGCCGACGTGATGGCCGACGCGCTGGGCGTCAAGTGACGAGTCGCGCCCGACTCGAGCGCCTCACCGAGAAACCACGATTTTCGGCGCCCCGAAGCCGGAGCCTCCGCCGTTGTCGTTCGGTAGTCGCTTTTCCCTCGTCCGACTTGATCGGGTTCAGGCCGGAATTGGTATCGCGTTTAGTGATTTATGACTGAACTGGCAGTCGTTCTGCGACGCACGTGAACGTTCCCGCGAACGGTACGTTCAGGTCGTCCGAAGACCGTATTCCCTTTATGACGCTCGAGCGCGTCGGAGACCGCATGGCCGAAAACGACGACACTACTCGTCTCGGGTTCGGAACGAGGATCTACACCGAGGATGGAACCCAGGTCGGGCGCATCCGCGGGTTCGACGAGGACGGGTTCTACGTCACGATCCGAGAGGGGTTCGAGGCGATGAGCGTCGAACACGTCCGTTCGGGGAAGAACTTCGGCGAGGCGGAGCTGATGTGGCGCTGCTGGGAGTGTGGCGAGATGGGACGACTCGACTCCGAACTTCCCGAGCGCTGTCCGTCCTGTGGCGCCGATCGAGAGGACCTCTACTACTGGACCGAGGACTAACGACAACCGTTTTCACCGCTCCGAAACCACCCTCGAGCGATGGAGATCGTCATCTTCGGCGCCGGCAGCCTCGGGAGCCTCGTCGGTGCCGCCCTCGCGCGCAAACACGAAGTAACCCTTGTCGGTCGCGAGGACCACGTCGCTGCCGTTCGGGAGCGGGGACTCGTCCTCGAGGGCGCCCTCGAGGACGCGGTCGCGCCGCGGGCGACGATCGACGGAACTGGACTGGCGGCCGACCTCGCGGTCGTGACGGTGAAATCCTACGACACCTCACGGGCTGCCGAAACGCTCGCGTCGGGGTCGTTCGACGCCGCCCTCTCTCTGCAGAACGGGATGGGAAACGAGACGATACTCGCCGACGCGCTGGGCGAGCCCGTACTCGCCGGGACGGCCTCCTACGGGGCGATCCTGCGGGAGCCGGGCGTCGTCGAGTGTACGGGCGTCGGCGAGATCGTCCTCGGCGACCGCCGCGGGGGCGGATCCGAAGTCGCCGACCGGGTCGGCGAGGCCTTCCGGTCGGCGGGGCTCGAGACCACGGTCTCGGAGTCGATGCCCCGTCGACTGTGGGAGAAGCTCGCGGTCAACGCCGCAATCAACCCGGTGACGGCGCTGACGGCGACGGAAAACGGGGCGGTTCTCGAGGAGTCCGCCGCGGACCTCGCTCGAGAAGCGACTCGCGAGACGGCCCGCCTCGCCCGCGCCGAAGGCGTCGGGCTCTCGAACCGCGAGGCCCTCGCGGCGACGGAGCGAGTCGCCGAGGAGACGGCGGCCAACACCTCCTCGATGCACCGGGACGTCACGCGGGGCGGTCGGACCGAGATCGACGCGATCAACGGCTACGTCCTCGAGCGGGCGTCCGAACGCGGGCTCGAGGTTCCGACGAACCGCACGCTCGCGGCGCTCGTTCGGGCGTGGGAACGGGGACGCGGCCTGCGGTAGAGCGCGGTCGCTCTCGGATCGAGCGAAAACACGAGAACGGATCGGAAACGACGCCTTAGAACGGAGCTTCGGGCCCTTCGTCGGCCTCGCCGTCGTCGACGGTTTCGCCGGGGAAGGAGGGGCTCATGCCGCCGCCCATGTCGTCGCCGCCGTCCATGCCGGTGTGGGCGTTGACCTGCTCGATCTCGGGGATCTCCTTGACCATTCGGCTCTTGATCGCCTGGATCGTCATCGGCGAAATTCCGCAGCCGCTGCAGGCGCCGCCGAGCGCGATGGTGACCTCGCCGGTCTCGCGATCGAGTTCCTGAATCGCCGCCGAGCCGCCGTGCATCTGGATCTGCGGGAAGTTCCGTCGCAGGAAGTTCGAGACGCGATCCTCGAGATCGTCTCCGTCCTGAGTTTCGGTGCTCATGTCTCGCCGTTGGGGGCGAACCTCCCTAAACCTTCCGTCGCTTCCCGTTCAGTCGAACTCGAAGACCCGCTCGAGTTCGCGCTCGATCTCCTCGACGTGGATCTCGAGGACCTCCTCGAAGCGTTCCTCCTCGACTAACACGCCGGTCACCCGGTCGTAGGGGTCGTCGGGAAGTTCGACGCGGAACTCCCCATCCCCTTCGTAGAACGGCTCGCTCTCGTTCAACACCTGCTGGTCGATCGCGTGGACCAGTTCGGAGTCGTAGCGGTCGTTCATTCGGTTGAACGCGTTCTTGTACGCCTGCTGGAGTTCGGGGAAGTAGTTGGCGTACTTGTCCTCGAACTTCTCGGGGTCGAACTCTGCCATACCGTCTACGAACGCGAGCGAGGACAAAAGTCGGACGATCGGCTGCTTGGCACCAGTTAGCACGATACTAGTAGCAGCGCTGATACGGTACGGGGTTCCTACATACGGCACACGCGTACGCAAGCGGCACCAACATCCCTCTCACCGGGATAGCGGGCTACGATGTCATCCGATCAACACCCCGTCCCTCCGGAAGCGCTTCCGCCGGGGTGGGGGCCGGTCGAGTGCTGTCGTGACTACCTCGCGTACCGTCACGCTCGGCCGCCGATCGAACTCATCGCGGACCGGACGACCGCCGACGGGTTCCATCCCGGTCTCGGGCTGAGCCACTGCTGGGAACTCCAGTACCAGTACGCCCTCGAGGACCGGGCGATCACCGAGTGCATCGGCCGGGTGTCGACCCGTCGGGCCGCCGTCGAGGGACTGCTCGAGTGTATGTCCCGACTCCACGACTGCCTCGAGAACCGGACCGACCCGCTCGAGATTCGAAACGTTCTGGCCGAGGTCTCGCTGGCCGATGCGGTCCCGGAGGGACCGCGGTGACGAACCCGACTCGATTCCGTCCCTCGTAACGGCTGCTTACTCCATTCGGCTACGGCAGTCGGCTTTTCTACTGCGTCAGAAGCGAGTTCGCCGGCGGTACGCGCTCCGTACCGATCGCCGACGATTGCCGGTATAAACCTCATGTTACGATATAGAATTCGCTCGACGATCCGTGGCGGAGCGCTTATGCGATCGTCCGAACTACCGTGTACAACGGACGCTACTCGAGAGGTCTCATGACAGCTCAGATCCCTTTCGCCATCGACTTTCACGTTCACTCGGACGACTCCTACGACGGCCACGAACCGATCGAGCTCGTTCTCGAGCACGCGGCGGATATCGGGCTCGACGGCGTCGTCATCACCGACCACGACGAGATCGGCGAGTCGCTCCGGGCCGCCGAGATCGCGCCGGAGTACGGTCTCGTCGGGATCCCGGGCGTCGAGGTGTCGACCCGACACGGCCACCTGCTGGCGATCGGCGTCGAGGAGCGGCCCGACCCGGGCCAGCCGTTCATGGAGACGGTCGAGACGGTTCGCGACCTCGGCGGCGTCGCGATCGTCCCACACCCGTTCCAGCGCAGCCGTCACGGCGTTCGCAAGCGCCACATCAGGGATGCGGACGCGATCGAGGTCTACAACTCGATGCTGTTTACCGGCTACCGCAACCGTCGCGCCCGGACGTTCGCCAGACGACGGGAGTACCCCGAGATCGGCGCCAGCGACGCTCACTACCTGCCGAACGTCGGCCGCGCCTACACCGAGATTCTCGTCACGCCCGACGCCGCGAACCCGACCAAAGCCGAGATCGACGGCGACGACCTCATCGACGCCATTCTCGAGGGACGGACCCAGATCCGGGGCAAGCGCACGCCGGTGTACAAGAGCACGATCCAGTACGCGAAGGGAGCGGTCCGGAAATCGACGTACCTGCTGACCTCGCGTGCGCCGCTGGTACCGACGGTGCCGGCCTCTATGGACCGCTCCTAACCGAGCTGGTCGCCGACGATCTCGTCGGCCCGTTCCACGAACTCCGCCTCGGCTCCCGCCGGAACCGTCGCGCCGGCGGCGACGTCGTGACCTCCACCGTCGCCGCCGACAGCCCGCGAGGCCTCCCCCATCACGGCAGAGAGGTCGAGCCCCTTCCGGACGAGACCGTGGGTGCCGCGGGCCGAGACCTTGATCTCCTCGGCGTCGGTCTCGGCTCCGCCGTCTCCGTCTCCACTCTTTTCGGCGAACGCGAGGATCGGCTTCGATCGGCTGACCCCGTCGTTGCCCATCGCCATCCCGGCGACGATGCCGACGATCGTCTCGCGGATGCGATCCTCGGCGTGGAACCACTGAACGTGCTCTTCGTGCGTGACGCCCTCCTCGGTGACGAGGTCGATCCCCTCCGAGAGGTTCCGACGGTGGTTGCGCAGGAGCTTGCGGGCGCGCTCGAGCGCTCCCTCCCGGTCACCCAGACAGACACCGAGCCCGACGTCCGCTCGCTCGTAGCGGGCGGTCGCGTTCAGCAGCGTCGAGAACTCGCTGGCGTCCCGCAGTTCCGTGCCGACCGGCTCCTCGCTGAGCACGTAGCTGGTGCCGACTAACTGGTCGATCTTCGGGGCGGGAACGCCCCGCTCGACGGCCCGCTTGACGAGGGCGCTGGCGACGGTCTGCTGTTCCTCCCTGGTCAGCTCGGCCCAGCAGCGCCACTCGCCCCCGGACTTCAACTCGAGGTCGAGTCCGTCGAGAAACGAGAGCGCCCCGCGCTGGTCGTTCGAGATCCCGGGGATGCGGACGTCGGTCGCGTACTCGAGGAGCTTCGGTAACGGGCGGGTCTGCTTGCCGTACAGGGCGAGATCGGTCCCGGTCTCGAGGACGCCGGCCTCGACGCCCTCGGCGACGATCCCCTCGTTGGCGCCGTGGAGTTCGCCCCCGGAGGCCTGCATGTCGCCGACGGCACCGACCACCGCGAGGGCGGCGAGGTCGCGGTTGTCGGCGCGTGCGGTCGCGGTTCCGCCGTCCGCCGCCGCGATCGGTCCGCCGTCGTCGGCTTCCTTCGCGAGTTCGGCGAGCGCCCGCGCGAGGACGTAGCTCGCCCCCGCACCCGACAGCTCCGAGGCGCCGTCGATCCCGAACAGCAGCGGGTTGAGGTGGTACTCGGTGTCGCGGTCGGCGGGCTGGTGGTGGTCGGCGATGACCGGCGTGAACGCGCCCGCGTCCTCGTGCTCGCCGATGATATCGAGCTGGCCGCTGCCGAAGTCCGTGAACAACACGGTGTCGTAGTCGGTCGCGGCGATGTCGGCGATCGCCGCCTCGTCGAGCTGTTTCTCGAAGACGGTTTCGAAGGGAATCCTCGCGCGCTCGAGCGCCTGCGCGGCGATCGCGGCGCTGGTCAGTCCGTCGGCGTCGATGTGGGAGGCGAGCAGCACCCGCTCGCAGTCGCGGAGGTGTCGTGCGCACGCGAGCGCTCGGTCGTCGAGTTCGGGAACCGGTCCGGTCATCGGCTCATCGCTGGATTGTGGGTCGGCATACGGGATAAACCTCCGGTCCCGGCCGAACCGTCAGGCGCCGATCGGGGAGTTCCCCGAAACCAACAGAACGACGTTGTTCGTCACGAGGACGAGGTAGACGGCGACCATCCCGCCGACGAACCGGCGGTCGATCGGGTCCGAGAGGAGGTGTCCGATCGCGATCACGACCGCGGCGTAACAGACCGCGGCGACGGCGACGCCCGGGAGCCCGAACAGTTCGTAGAACAGCACGGTAACCGGATTGAGTTCGGTCGCGTACGGAACGAGAAAGAACAGCGTGGCGGCGACCATGTCGATCCCCCAGAGGACAAAAAACGCGGCCCGGAGCCCGACCGTTCCCGGCGGATCGAGGTCGAGCTTGCGAGATCGTTCTACCGTCATTCGAGGTGCCCTAGTCGCTCGGAGAGATTATGGACCATCCTTGCGACGGCCAGTTGAGACGGCTTCGCACGGCCTTTCGGAGAGTCAGTCCCGCTCTCTCGAGCGGGCTCGATCAGTCGCGGTACGTCGGCGCCGCGGCCTCGACCGTCTCGCAGGCTACGGCGTCGAAGGTCGCCTCGCTCGCGACCACGTCGACGTCGATTCCCCGCTCGGCGGCCGTCTCCCGTGTCGGCTCGCCGATGACGCCGACGGTGGCGTCCTCGAGCCCCGCGAGGGCCGCCTCGAGCAGACCCCGGTCCGCGGCGGCCTCGAGGAAGTGCTCGACGGTCAGCGAGGAGGTAAAGCAGGCGGCGTCGAGTTCGCCGTCGGCCGCCCGCTCGGCCGACGCGCCGCTTCCCTCGGGTCGGACGAGTCGGTAGAGGATCGTCTCGTGGACGTACGCGCCGGCGGCCTCGAACCCGTCGAGTAGGACGGGGCTGCCGTGGTCGCTGCGGGCGACCTCGACGCGGGCGCCGTCGATCCGGTCGTCGAGGGTGGCGACCAGGCCGCTCGAGGTGTACTCGTCGGGAACGACGTCGACCTCGTAACCCGCCCCGCGGACGGCGTCGGCGGTCTTCGGGCCGATCGCACAGACGGTCGCGCCGCCGGGTTCCCAGCCGGAGTCGGCGACGAGTTCGGCGCCGGTCTTGCTCGTCAGGACGACGTAGTCGGCGTCCTCCCGCGGCACGGCGCCGGTCGCTTCGATCGACAGCATCGGGTCCGGAACCGGCGTCGCGCCCAGCGAGTCGATCAGTTCGACCGCGTCGGCGAGCCGTTCGTCGTCAGGTCGGAACACCGCGACCGAAAGGTCTCGCATTCGGTTACACCTCCCCGTCCGTCTCGACGGTCTCGCTCGCCGCCTCGTTGGTGAGGAACTCGAGGACGTTCGCTCTGGTCGCGGCGACCTCGCCGATGACGGTCACCGCGGGGGGCCTGATTCCGACCTCGTCGCGGGCGTCGACGATCGTCTCGAGGGTCCCCGTCGCGACCTGCTGGTTCGACCAGGTGGCGCGCTCGACGAGCGCGACCGGCGTTTCGGAGGCCATGCCGGCCTCGAGCAGCGCGTCGGTGTAGTCGGGGAGGCGCTTGACGCCCATCAGCACGACGATGGTGCCGCCGACGGCTGCCAGGGCCTCCCAGTCGACGGCCGACTCGGACTTCGTGGGGTCCTCGTGGCCCGTGACCACCGACACCGTGGAGGCGTGGTCGCGGTGGGTGACCGGAATCCCGGCGACGGCGGGCGCGGCGGTCGCGGAGGTGACGCCGGGAACGACCTCGAAGGGGACGCTGTGGTCCGCGAGGTGTTCGGCCTCCTCGCCGCCGCGCCCGAAGACGAACGAGTCGCCGCCCTTCAGCCGGACGACGGAGTTCCCCTCGCGGGCGAGTTCGACGAGTCGCTCGTTGATCTCTGACTGGGGCGTGCGCTCGCCGCCCGCCCGCTTGCCGACGTCCTCACAGCGTTCCGGAGCGAGGCCGTCGAGGATCTCGGGGCCGGGCAGCCTGTCGTGGAGGATGACGTCCGCGCGCTCGAGCAGTCGCTTCCCCTTCACGGTCAGCAGCTCCGGATCGCCCGGCCCGCTGCCGACGAGGTAGACGGTTCCGGGCTCCGGGTCGACGGCGTCGACCATTTACTCTTCCTCCGGCGCGGGCTCGGCGTCCTCGCGGGCGGCGTCGATCAGCTCCGCGGCCCCTCGGTCGGCGAGGTCGGCGGCGAACTCGCGGGCCGCCTCGGCGTGGTGCTCGACGGGCAGATCCCGGCTCATCGCGACGGACTCCTCGCCGTCGCGGTCGAAGACCGTGACCGTGGCGCGGACGTACTCGCCCTGGATGACGGCGTAGACGCCGATCGGCGCGATACAGCCTCCGCCCAGCTCCGCGAGCACAGTGCGCTCGACGGTCGTCTCGACGCGACTCCGGGGATGGTCGAGCAGCGTCTGGAGATCGTCTGCCGTCTCGCCGTCGACCGCGGTGACGGCCAGGGCCCCCTGTCCCGGCGCGGGAACGAACGTCGTCGGCGACAGCTGTCGGTAGTCGACGGAGTGGGCGAGCCCGCTGCGCTCGAGACCGGCCTCGGCGAGCACGATCGCGTCGTACTCCGTCTCGACCTCCCGACCCAGCGCCCCCTTCTCGAGTTCCGAGAGGTCGTCGAACCACTCGTCGACGGTGCGGTCGTACTCGGGTTCGAAGTCCTCGTCGCCGGTATTGGCCTTCCGTTCCTTGTCAGCCTCGCTGCGCTCCTGGTGTTCAGCCTGCAGCGCGGGCGCGAGCAGCTTCTCGAGGCGCGTGTCGACGTTCCCCCGGAGCGGTTCGACCGTTAGGTCGGGACGTTCCGACAGCAGCTGTGCGCGACGGCGCAGGCTCGAGGTGCCGACGGTTGCCCCGTCGGGCAGCTCCCCGAGGGTCGCCCCGTCGGGCGTGACGAGGACGTCACCCGGCCGTCCCCGTTCGGGAACTGCCGCCGTCACCAGTTCGTCGGGCTGGTCGGTCGGCATGTCCTTCATCGAGTGGATCGCGCCGTCGACCTCCCCCTCGAGGACCCGCTCGTCGAGTTCGCGAACGAACGCCCCCGTCTTCCCCAGCCGGTGGATCAGTTCGTCACGTATCTGATCGCCTTTCGTCTCGACGGTCACGAGTTCGACCTCGTACCGTCGCTCCTCGAGGGCCTCCTTCACGAGGGCGGCCTGTCGCCGGGCCAGGTCCGACCCCCGCGTCGCCAGTCGCAGCGTCCCGCGCGTTCTCATGGGCGGTACTCGTCGCCTGAAGTATGAAAAGCGCACGCTTGTCGGACGCCCAGCAGCCGGCCGTTCTCGGCTCCGGCCCGTGTCGCGGAACCGGCAGGGTTCCGGAGTGCTTGTTATTCTCAGCCACTATTCCTGATGTAACATATTCGGGAAGGGGTTTATTGGGTAGAAGTTGCAACCTAT
The DNA here is from genome assembly GCF_047921035.1 of Natronococcus sp. NCBI lineage: Archaea > Methanobacteriati > Methanobacteriota > Halobacteria > Halobacteriales > Natrialbaceae > Natronococcus > Natronococcus sp. Next base: position 3,098 of record NZ_JBLRWX010000039.1, on the reverse strand, counting down.
GCGGGATGCCAGAGACACTGTACGAACGACTCGGCGGCCAGGATGCGATCGGCGCCGTCGTCGACGAGTTCTACGATCGGGTGCTCGAGGACGAGCGAGTCGCGTACTACTTCGAGGACGTCGACATGCAGAAACAGCGGGCCCACCAGACCCAGTTCATCAGCTCCGTGACGGGGGGACCCGTCGAGTACTCGGGCGCGGAGATGGAGGCGGCCCACGAGGGAATGGGAATCACGCCGACGGAGTTCGACGCCATCGCGACCCACCTCGACGAGACGCTAGCGTCGTTCGACGTCGACGACGAGGACCGCCGGGCCGTCATGGAGGCGGTCGCGAGCTACCGGCCGGAGATCGTCACGGCGTCGGACTGAGCGCGATCACGGCGTTCCGAGGGTTCGGTGGCGCCGAAAGAGGTAGTACCCGGCGAGGACCGGCTGTAGCGGCGCCACGAACAGGGTCAGGAAGGCGAAGCCGAGGTAAAGCCCGGGGTTCGGCCGCCAGGCGTTGCTCCGGGTAGAGACGTAGGCCGCGTCCTGGTGGATCGCGATCGGGAACGTCCCGAACGCGATCGCCCCGGAGAGGCCGATCACGGTCAGCAACGGTCCCGGAAACGCGAGGACGACGGCGACGACCGTCGCGACGAGTCCGATCACCGTCGTCGCCAGCGAGACCGCGACGACGAGCCACCACTCCGACCAGCCCGGCGGCGTCCCGAACCGACGGTGGCGCCGAAAGAGGTAGACGACGCCCGCGATCGGCGCCCACAGCAGCGCGAAGGCAGCGTTGAGCCACGGGCTCGGTCGCCACTCGCCGCTCGCCAGCGGCTGTCGACGGACTCGCCGGGCGTCCAGAAAGAGTGCCGCCGCCAGCCCGATCGTCAGAACGGTGTAGCCGAACGTCCCGAACAGGACCAGCCCCCGCTGGAGCAGCGGGACCCCGAGGTCGGCCTCCCGGAGCACCCCGATGACTCCGACGCCGATCACCGGCGGGAACAGATAGAGCAGCCGCTCCGCGACGCGGGCCCAGTCGAGATCGGCGGCACTCGAGGGCGAGGGCAACTCGAGGTCCATCAGCCGTCCGCGGTGCTCGAGTCTGCCGTCGTTCGTCCGACCGTCCGATTCCGGGGATCCGACATCGGCGCCGCGACTACAGCGCCTCCTTGTACGCCTCGAGGGTCTCCTCGACGTCCGCCTCGGTGTGGCCGTAGCTGACGAACTGGCACTCGAACTGGTTCTGCGAGAGGAACACGCCCCGCTCTTTCATCTGGCCCCAGAAGATCCGCCGCCAGCGCTCGGTTTCGGCGTTTTTGACGTCGGCCGCGTTCTTCGGACAGGTGTCGTAGCGCGGACAGGCCGGCCGCTGTCGGCATCCGCTCGAGCACTGCTCCTCGAGGGAGTTCGCGCCCGGTCCGTCGCGGGTGAAGATCACCTTGAACATGCTGTCGGTGCCGGTGACGGTGTAGCTCGGCGCCTGGTCGGCGAGGATCTCCGTCAGCCCGCTTCGCAACTGCTCGCCGAGCCCGTTGACGTGGCCGTAGACGTCGTTCTCGGCGGCAAACTGCAGGGTCTCGAGGCCCGCGGCCATCGTGACGGGGTGGCCCGAGAACGTGCCCGCCTGGAACACCGGCCCCGAGGGCGCCAGGTCCTCGAGGACCTCGGCGCGGCCGCCGAGCGCGCCGACGGGGAAGCCGCCGCCGACGATCTTGCCGAACGTCGTCAGGTCGGGCGTGACGCCGAACTCGCTCTGGGCACAGCCCAAGCCGCCGACCCGAAAGCCGGTGATCACCTCGTCGAAGATCAGCAGCGAGCCGTGCTCGTCGGTGATCTCGCGGAGGAACTCGTGGTAGCCGTCCTCGGGGTAGACGACGCCGTAGTTCGCCAGGATGGGTTCGGTCATCACCGCGGCGATGTCGTCGCCGTGTTCCTCGAAGACCTCGCGAACGGCGTCCTCGTCGTTGAACGGTACCGGAAGCGTGTGTTCGGCGAAGGACTGCGGAACGCCCGCGGAGGAGGGGGCGGGATCGTCGGCGTCGCCCTCGACCAGCGTCGATTCCTGGGCGCCGTGGTAGCCGCCCTGCATGACGACGATCTTGTTCCGACCCGTATACCCCCGCGCCAGTCGCACCGCGGAGGTCGTCGCCTCGGTGCCGGAGTTGACGAAGCGAATCTTCTCGACGCTGGGGACGTGGCGAACGACGAACTCCGCCAGGTCGACCTCGATCTCGGTCGGGGTGCCGTACATCGGCCCCTCGCTCGCGTTTCGCTGGATGCCCGCTCGAACGGGTTCGGGCAGGTCGTGGCCCAGCAGCAGCGGGCCCAGCCCCATCACCCAGTCGATGTAGCGGTTGCCGTCCGCGTCGATGACGTGGCCGCCGTCGCCCTTCTGGACGAAGAACGGGTAGGGTTCGATCGCCGCGCGAACCGCCGAGTTGACGCCGCCGGGCATCACCGACAGCGCCCGGTCGTACAGATCGCGTGAGGTATCGTCGGTCATGGGCGAGCCTTACGAGCGGGACGGCAAAGTAGTACCGAGGTTCGCTCGTCGGGCTGCGCTCGAGGGGACGACGCGCTCGCGACCTCGAGCCGACCAAAAATTGCGGTACCCGTTCCGACCCGATCAGACCGCGTCGGTCCCGGTCTTGCCGGTCCGGATCTGGACGGCGCGCTCGACGGGGGTGACGAAGACCTTCCCGTCGCCGGGCTCGCCGGTGTTCGCCCCCTCGCAGATCGCATCGACGACGGTCTCGGCGGGAATGTCGGCGACGACGCACTCGATCTTGACCTTCTGGTGGAGGTCGACCGTGTACTCCTCGCCGCGCCACTGGCCCTTCTTGGCTGGCTGTGAGCCCCGCCCCGAGACGTTCGTGACCGTCAGCGAGGGCGCGCCGGCCTCGGCGAGCGACTGCTTGACCGCGCCGAGGCGGTCGGGACGAACGATCGCGGTGACCATCTTGATCTCGCCGTCGTTCGGATCGCCGCCGTCGGCGCGAACGACGTCGTCGCCGAGGGTGCGTCCTCCGTCGGCGGCGATGTCGGGCTTCCCGAACTCGGGGTAGGTGTCGACGCCGTGTTCGGCGACGTCGAGCCCGTTGCGCTCGT
>NZ_JBLRWX010000038.1:0-33799 GCF_047921035.1 Natronococcus sp. | reverse complement strand
GCAGAGAGACGCGCTGTCGCGCGTCTCGGACGGCTGTTCGCCCAGTAGAAACTGCGAGCGAAGCGAGCAGTTTGCACGCTCTACGTAACGACTCGAGTGGCCTGGATACAATACCGTGGTTTTTCGGCTCGCTTACGGCTCGCCGTCGAGAACGCCGTCCACCGCTCGAGCCTCGCCTCGACGCAGCAGCTCGGAGGCCGTCGAGACGGCACAGCCGAGTTCGGCCGCGACGGCCTCGATCCCGTTCCGGCGCGGGACCTCGTAGTAGCCCAGCGCTCGAGCGACCTCGAGGGCCTCGCGCTGGCGGTCCGAGACGCTCCCGGAGACCGTCAGCTCGTCGCGGGCCCACAGCACGTCCAGCGAGACGCCCTCCGGAACCGTCTCGAGGATCGTCCCGAGGTCGTCGGGGTGACCCACGAGCGTCAGCCGCATCGTCCGATCCGCCCGAACCTCGATCGGCGGGACGACCACGACCGTCTTCTGAGCCAGCGCGTCCAGCAGCGAAACGCCCTCGGGGCCAAGTTCCTGGCGCAGGTAGAGGAAGAAGCCGTCCTCGACGGGCGTGATCTCGTACTCTCGTACCGTCTCCCGGTCGGCGACCAGCGGCTCGTAGGCAGCCGGATCGCCGTCGACGAACGACGTGATCGTCTCGACGCCGTCGACGGCCTGTCCGCCGAGGATCAGCTCCCGCTCGAGGACCGGGGAGTCGCAGAGCCCCTCGTGGATCGGGGAGAGCGCGTCCCGGTCGTAGCGCAGTTCGATGCCGACGGACTTCACGGTCGGTCGTATGGACGGGATATACTTGAATGGGCGATAGGTTTCGGGAGTACTGAAAACGTCGTTCGCGTCGACTGTCAGGTATGGACGTTCGACCGTGGGTGCGCCGAAGCATCGTTCTCGGAGCGCTCGTCGCCGGAGTCGGGTACGCACAACACCGCAGGCGGTCCGCACCGACAGCCCGCGACTCGAGGTACATCACCGAACGTCACGCGAGCGCGTTTCTCGTCCGTCGTCGCGTCGACGGGGATCGACTCGAGTCGGTTCGCGAAGCCGTCTCGGAACTCCCTGCGGACCCCGACGATCCCGGACCGCTGCTCGGCCTCGAGGGGGCGACCACGGCCTCGTTGTTTCTCGATGCGGACGGCGAGCCGGAGCTGATCTGGTACGTCGAGGTACCACGGTCCGCGACCGCCGGCTGGGACGATCCGGAATCGCGGGTCGAAGAGGCGTTTCCCCTCGAGCACGACGCGCTCGCCCCCCGGGACGCCCGCGTCGACCGGGAGCTGCTGGTCCACGCTGTCAACCCGAGCCGTCCCCGCACCGCGACGGGGACCGACGACGGCCCGCTGGTCGTCGGTGGGACGGAACTCGAGGACGACGTCGACGTCGACCTCGTCCAGTTGCACCTGAAACCGGGGCTGGCGGAGTGGCTTGCGGACCGGTTCGCCGGGCTCTCGCGGCGGGTCGAGCGCGGCGAGATCGATCTCGGCCCCGTCGAGCGCTGGAGCGGAGCGATGCTCGAGGCCGAGAACATGTACACCGAGTCGGTCGTACTCGAGCGCCGACCCGAGGGGTACGTCCTCTGTGGCTACATGGAGACCGAGGCGATGCCGGGGGTGTACGACGCCTACTACGACACCTGGAACCCGGTAGCGCGGGCCTCAGAGCTAGTTTTCGGGCGCGTGCTCGAGGAACCGGCTCAAATCCTCGAGTACCCGCTCGGGACCGGGCTCGAGGTGCTCGCACACGCGGTCGATCCGGACCGACCGCGCCGGCCCGAGGAGTGTTGAATCGGAGCCACGGTTCGATGTATCCGTGACAAGCGGGAGGAGCCGACCAGCCGGCCCCTCGTTGTGGAATCTCCCGGAGAAGGCGTCCTACTCGCACGAACACACGGGACAGCCTCACCCTCCCCAGCCGACTCGTTCGCTCGCGGTCTCGCTCACTCGTCCCTCGCGTGAATTCGAACCGCGCCTCGCTTCGCTCGACGCGGCTCAGCACGCGCCACGGTGGAGTGGTCGGCACCCACAGCCCCGTCTACGCGTTCAGTCGCCAGATCTCGAAGTTGAGGACGGCGGCGAACGTGATCCAGGCGAGGTAGGGCACGAGCAAGGCCGCAGCGCGGCGGTCGACCCGCCGGAAGGCGGCGATGGTCGCGACGACGAGCACCCAGAGGAGCACGATGATCCCGAACGCGACGAGCAGCTGCTCGAGCGAGAAGAAGGCGGGCGTCCAGGAGACGTTGACCGCCATCTGGACGACGAACAGGCCGAGGGCGAGTCGCCGACCGTCGCCCTCGCTGCGCCAGACGAGCCAGAGCGCGACGCCGAGCAGGGTAAACAGCAGCGTCCAGACGATCGAGAAGGCGATGCCGGGCGGGTAGAACCACGGTTTGTCGAGCGCCTGGAACCAGGCCGTGTCCGACGACGAGATGAGGGCGGGTGCGCTGCCGACGGCGTTGACCAGGACGATGAATCCGATCGCGGTAAGGATTGACCGCGGCTCCGGCAAACCGGGGGTTCGCCTCGAGGTTTCCATACGCCCTCGAGGACCCGCAGCTGCTTGGAGGGTTGCGTTGCAACGCACGGACCATTGAGCGGTGACAGTTCCCTCAGCGGCGCTCGAGACCGACGTCGCGCTTCAGTTCGGCTCGAGCCCGCCGCGCGTTCTCGGGTGCATCGCCGTCGCGCCAGTACTCGGCTCCGGCGCGGGTTCGCCGACGCCGTTCGTCGAGCAGGCGGGAAACGGCGTCGTCGAACGTCTCCCCGACCGCACGCAGCGACTCGAGTCTCGCATAGGTCGCTTCGGAGACGCGGGTTCGTTCGCTTACGGGACCACTATCGTTCCGCCGGCTTCACTTTCACCCCGATACGCGAACCCTTATTCGCGGCGAGAATGAACGCCCGGCAATGGCAGCGACGGACGAGGACGGCGGCCAGCCGACGATCGACCACCCCCTGCTCGAGCCGGACTTCCTCGAGCGCCGGCTCTACCAGCTCAAGCTCGCGGGGACGGCCGCGAACCACCACACGCTCGTCTGTCTCCCGACGGGGCTGGGGAAGACGACGGTGAGCCTGCTGGTGACCGCCCGCAGGCTCGAGGAGGTCGGCGGAACCGCCCTGATGCTCGCCCCCACGAAACCCCTCGTCCAGCAACACGCCGAGTTCTACCGGGAGGCCCTGCAGATACCGGACGACGAGATCGTCGTCTTCACAGGCGACGTCAGTCCCGACGACCGGGCAGCCCTGTGGAAGGAGGCGACAATCGTGATGGCCACCCCGCAGGTGATCGAAAACGACCTCGTCGGCTCCCGAATCTCGCTCGCCGACGTCACGCACATCACCTTCGACGAGTGCCACCGCGCCACCGGCGACTACGCGTACAACTACATCGCCGAGCGCTACCACGCCGACGCGAACGACCCGCTCGTCACCGGAATGAGCGCCTCGCCGGGCGGCGACGAGGAGGCCATCCTCGAGGTCTGCGAGAACCTCGGCCTCCAGGAAGTGGAGGTGATGACCGAGGAGGACGCCGACGTCGCGGAGTTTACCCACGACACCGACGTCGAGTGGGAACGGATCGAGCTTCCCGAGGAGGTCCTCGAGATCCGCGACGCGTTGAACGAGGTGATCACGGATCGCCTCGAGAAGCTCAAAGAGCTCGGGGTGGCTTCCTCGACCCAGCCCGACCAGTCCCAGAAGGATTTGAACCGGATGCGCGCGGAGCTCCAGAAACTGATCAACAACGACCAGTCGGAGGGGTTCGAGGGGATGTCCGTCCACGCGGAAGTAATGAAGCTCCGTCAGGCCGTCACCCTCGTCGAGACCCAGAGCGTCGAGGCCCTCAGACGATACTTCGACCGCCAGCGCAATCAGGCCCGCTCCTCGGGGGCGTCGAAAGCGAGCCAACGGATGGTCTCCGATCCCCGCGTCCGCGAGGCGATGCGCAGAGCCGAGAGCTTCGACGAGCTCCACCCCAAGTACCGCAAGGCGCGGATGCTGCTCGCGGAAACGCTGGGGCTCGAGGGCGGCGACCGGGTGATCGTCTTCACCGAATCGCGCGACACCGCGGAGGCGCTGACAGAGTTCCTGAGCGAGAGCTTCGACGCCAAGCGGTTCGTCGGCCAGGGCGACCGCGAGGGGTCGGACGGAATGACCCAGAAGGAACAACAGGAGGTGCTCGACGCCTTTCGGAGCGGGGAGTTCGAGGTGCTGGTCTCGACGTCGGTCGCCGAGGAGGGACTGGACGTCCCGGAGGTCGACCTCGTGCTCTTCTACGAACCCGTCCCGACCGCGATTCGGTCGATCCAGCGCAAGGGTCGAACGGGACGCCAGTCGGAGGGACGGGTCGTCGTCCTGCTGGCCGAAGACACCCGCGACGAGGCCTATTTCTGGATCTCGAAGCGCCGCGAGAAGGAGATGGAGTCCGAACTGCGCGAGCTAAAGGGGATGGCCGACGACCTCGAGGAGGAACTCGACGACGCCCAGCAGTCCCTCGCCGCGTTCGAGAGCGGAGCGAAAGTGGACGGCGACGGCAGAAAACCGCAACCCGGCGGCGGGACTTCCAGCGGAAACGGGGGGGTTGGCGATCGGCCAGGGCTACAGGAGTTCGGCGAGGAGAACTCGGACTCGAACAGCGATAGCGACGATTCGAGCGACGAGGACGAGAACGTCGAGACCCACGAACCCCACGCCGAGGGCGAGAACGTCGAGGTCGTCGCCGACCAGCGCGAGATGGACGCCACCATCGCCCGCGAACTCTCGCGCCGGGAGGAGTACGAGGTGCGCCTCGAGACCCTGGAGGTTGGCGACTACGTGCTCTCGGACCGGGTCGCCGTCGAACGGAAGTCCGTCGCGGACTTCGTCGACTCGCTGGTCGGCGGCGACCGCTCGGTGTTCGAGCAGGTCGGCGCGATGAGCCGTCACTACGCCCGCCCGATCGTGGTCGTCGAAGGTGAGGGGCTGTACGAACAACGGGACGTTCACCCGAACGCCGTCCGGGGGGCGCTCTCGAGTCTGGCCGTCGACTTCGGCGCGAGCGTCCTCCGGACCGAGGGCGAGAGCGATACGACCGAACTGCTCGCGGTGATCGCCGGCCGCGAACAGGAGACCGTCGATCGGGAGGTGTCGGTCCACGGCCAGAAGCAGGCCAAGACGATGACCGAACAGCAGGAGTACGTCGTCTCCTCGATCGCCGAGATCGGACCCGTCACCGCCAGGGCGCTGCTCGAGGAGTTCGGCACCGTCGAGGCGGTGATGATCGCGAGCGAGGACGAACTGATGGAAGCCGACGGCGTCGGCCGAGTGACCGCCGAACGGATCCGCGACGTGATCGGCAGCGAGTACACGGGCTGACCGCAGGTACCGGCCGTCCGACTCGAGGCCTCCGACGCCGCCGTCGTCCGTTCTGAGGGGAAAATATATACCGGTCGCGTCTTCATTCACGGGAAGACGACCGTCTCGGTTCCTCGATAGTCGGGATGGAGCGAAACTCCGGCTCCCGATCCGGAGCCGGACGGTCAGCCAAGGGGTGCCAGATAATGGGTAAGGACTCGGGCGAGAACAGTCACGGAACCGGCCGCTCTCGGAACCGGTTCGGAGGAGCCGGTCGACCGCGACCGGAGAACGATGAGTAGCGCGTTCGAACCCCGTTCGCTCCCGGACCGGATCCGGCGGGCGGTCGCGGATCGGTTCCGGATCGACACGCGAACGCTCGCGGTCTTTCGGGTGTTCGTCGGGCTGTTGATCGTCGCCGACCTGTTGCTGCGGAGTCGCAACTTCGGGTACTTCTACACCGAAAACGGCGTCGTTCCACGGGAGCTCGCGGTCGCGATGAGTTCCGAGAGCGCGTTCTCGATCTACCACTACACGACGAGTTCGACGGCCATCGCCGCCCTGTTCGTTCTGCAAGGGCTGATCGCGCTCCAGCTGATCGTCGGCTACAGGACCCGGCTGGCGACGATCCTCTCGTTCCTGTTCGTCGTCTCGCTCGACCACCACAACCCGCTGGTACTGAGCTACGCCGACGTCCTGTTCCGGCTCCTGTTGTTCTGGGCGATCTTTCTCCCGCTGGGCGAGCGCTGGTCGGTCGACGCGATCCACGCCGACCGCGATCCCCGAGAGAGCATCGCCAGCGTCGGCTCCGCGTTGATCCTCTGTCAGATGGTGGTTATGTACGTCGTCAACGGCTACCACAAGGCCCAGGACGAGCTCTGGACCAGCGGGCAGGCGACCCCGCTGATCATGGGACTCGACGACACGACCTTCCTGCTGGCCGAGTCCCTCCGGGAGTTCACCACGCTGCTCCAGATCGGCGGCCTGACGTGGTTCTACATGCTGATATTCTCCTGGCTGCTGATCGTCCTCACCGGCCGAAAGCGGATGCTGCTCGTCGCGATGTTCGTGGCCTCCCACGCCTCGTTCATCGTGACGGTGCGGATCGGTGCGTTCCCCTACGTCGCCATCGCCGGCGTCATGCTGTTCCTCCAGGCCCAGTTCTGGACGGATCTGAAGGCGGTCGCCAGCTACCTCGAGGTCGAGTACGAACGGTTCGACCCGGAGTGGCAACTCGAGCCCCTCGCGGCGCGTCTTCCGGCGGTGCAGATCGACCGGGACCGACGCCGGCGGGCGAGAAAAACCGCGTACGGCATCGGCCTGGGGCTGGTCGTGTTCTCGATGGGGGCGTTCACGATCATGTCGCTGGCCCCGATCGGTAACGTCGCCGAGACGGAGACAACCGTCGAGGAACGGATCGAGGGCACCGCCCAGCAGCTGAGCATCGATCAGCCGGACTGGAGCGTCTTCGCCCCGACGCCGCGAACGACCGACGGCTACTACGTCTTCCCGGCGCAGACCGCCGACGGCGACGTGGTAGACGTCTACAACGGGCAGGCGGAGGTCTCCTACGATCGGCCCTACGACGAACTCCAGACGCAGTACGGTTCCTACCGCGAGCGGTTCTACATGAACAGCGTTCGCCGCGGCGGGATTCAGGGCAGCAACGACGCCCCCAAGAAGCTGGCCGAGTACATCTGTACGACCTGGGAGGAGGAACACGGCACCGAACTCACCCACGTGAACATGTACCGTGTGACCGAGGACGTGACCATGGAGACGATCGATTCGCCGGAGGACCGAGAAACCGACATCACGCCCGTCTACCAGCACGGTTGCGGCGACCACGAGCCGACGGAGATCCACCCGCCGAGTAGCTAACTTCGCTTCGACGGCTCAACGAGGGTGAGCGCCTCCCCAGAGCCTCGAGACGCTGATCGGAAAGCTGAACTGCGGTTGACACCAACGCCCTCCAATGAGCGAGGAGATTCCCGACGAGGAACCGATCGTCCTCTTCGACGGCGTCTGTAACCTCTGTGCCGGGTTCGTCCAGTTTATTGTGCCGCGGGACGACGAGGAAGTCTTTCACTTCGCGTCGCTGCAGTCCGACGTCGGGCAGCGACTGCTCGCCGACTACGGCCTCGCCGACGATCACCTCGATTCGATCGTCCTGATCGAGGGCGACGACGCCTACGTGAAGTCGGCGGCCGTCCTCCGGATCGGCGCCATCCTCGGCGGGGTCTACGCGCTCGGCCGCCCGCTGCAGTATCTGCCGCGACGGCTCCGGGACTGGGGATACGATGTCGTCGCCGCCAACCGCTATCGCGTGTTCGGCAAGAAAGACCAGTGCATGATGCCGACCGGCAACGTTCGGGAGCGGTTTCTCGACTAGCGCAGCGTCTCGAGGGCCTCCCCGGCTTCCCGGGCGGCCTCGAGGCACTCCCGGGCGTAGCGCGGATCGTCAGTCTCGCCCGCCTCCCGCGAGAACTTCTCGAGGGCAGCGACCAGCGAGGCCCGGGCGCTCTCGAGGTCGTCCGTCCGCGAGCCGGCCGCCCGCCCCGAGCGACCGGCGGAGGGTCGTCGGCTCGAGTCGGCGTGGTGGCGGTCGGACTGGGCCCGTCCTGCCTCCCCGGACCGGGACGTGTCGTCCTCCGACTGGGTGCGAACCTCGCGACCTGCCGTCGACTCGGACGGCGGCGACGCGGGGCGATCGCTCGAGTCGCCCGCGGGATCCGCGTCGGCGGTCTGGCCCGCTCGTTCGGGCTCCGTCTGGGGGCCGTCCCCGTCGGTCGAGCCCGTGCCGTCGATCTCGGGCTGCGGTCGGGTCTGCTCTCCGTCCTCGTCGGCGTCATCGACCGTCGACCCGTCGGCCGGCTGGGCCTCGAGCTCCGTTCCCTGAACGGCGTCGGGGTTGCCGTGACAGCTGGGACAGAACGTCGTCCCGTCCTGCTGGAAGAGGGGATCGCCGCAGGTGCCACAGTGGCTGTTGGTCATCGTCGCTCCCTTGAGCAGGAGGTCGCTCATCCGCTGGGTGGCCTTCCGCTCGGCCTTGTCGCGCTCGTACTTCTCGCGAAGCTTCTCGCGCTCGGCTTCCTTGTCGAAGTCGCTCATACCCGTTCGAAGGCGGCCCAGCGGCGAAAAACCTGCGGACCCTACTCCGTGCGGCGGTACATCCCCTTCGAGGCGGGGCGGACGTCCTCGTAGCCGAACCGCTCGTAGAAGCCGTCGACGTCCGCGATCAGGGTGACGTACGCCTTCGGGGGCGCCTCGCGCTCGAGGTAGGCTTCGAGCCGTCGGACGATCCGCGTGCCGAGCCCGCGTCCCTGGTGGTCGGGACGGACCGCGATATCCGAGAGCAGGTACACCGTGCCGCCGTCGCCGACGATCCGCCCCATCCCGACGGTCTCGTCCGTGGGTTCGTGGACGGCGACGGCGCCGAACAGCGAGATCCGGAGGTGGGCCGGCGGATCGACGACCTCGAGGGCCTTGAGCAGCCCAGGCAGGGGACTCGAGGAGAGGCTCAGTCCGAAACCGCGGCCTCGACGGCGTCGACGGCCGCTTCGGGCGTCTCGACGGTCTCGACGCCGGGCACGTCGTGGGTCTCGAGGCCGACGATGGGTCGATCGTAGACCCCGGCGAAGCCGATCTCCGAGAGCGTGCCGTGGCTCCCCGCGAGCGCGATCACCGCCTCGCCGTTCAGCGGGACGAGGGCATTCCTGGCGTGGCCGAGCCCGGTCGCGATCGGAATATCGACGTAGTCGTTCGCATCCCCCGGTCGCTCCGTCGGGAGGATGCCGATCGTCGAGCCATCCTCCGACTTGGCACCGCGACAGACCGCCTCCATCGTCCCGCCGAGTCCGCCGCAGACGACCGTATGTCCTCGCCGTCCGAGTTCCCGGCCCACGGCCTCGGCTCGAGCGGTCGCCTCGTCCTCGATTCGGCCGCCACCGATGACGCTGACGCGCATGCTCGAGGACGCGACGGCGAGCGCAAAGACCGGTTCGGTCTCGAGCGACGGCGATCGTCAGGCCCGAGCGCGAACGAGGAGGACCGCGGCGAGGGCGAGCCCGCCCGTCGGGAGCGCCGCGAGCGCGACGAACAGGAGGGCCGTGCCGCCGTAGGTGAGCGCGATCCCGGCGATCGACGCCCCCACCGCGCCGATCCCGAACACGCCGAGGTAGGTGTAGCCGAACGACAGCCCCTGGACGTCCGCGGCGACGTACTCGCCGATCAGTGCCTGGTGAATCGGCGCCTCCATGAAGACGAAAAAGCCCAGCAGCGCACAGATGGCGACCGTCGCGAACAGGCCGAACGACGTGACGACGGGAAACGACAGCGAGACGACAATCAGCGCGAGGAAGACGGCGACGATCGTCCGCTCTGGCGAGCGGCTGTCGCTCAGCCGCCCGCCGGCGTACTGGCCCGCGGCGCCGACGAGCAACAGGCCGGCGTAGGCGTACTGGCTCGGCTCGAAGGTCTCGCCCGCGATCTCGACGGGTTCGAACACCGGCAGCCCCGCCAGCACGTCGGGGAGGAACGTGAACAGCCCGCGGTAGTACGTCCCCGCGAGGACGGCGATAGCGAAGACGAGCAGGAAGCTGCCGACGAACAGCACTCTCGACTGCGCGACGATCGCCGAGAGGCCGTCGGCGTCGGTCGCCGTCGACTCGTCGGAATCGGTCGCCGTCCGCTCGGCGAACTCGAGCCGGCCCGCGACGAGGATCGCGAGAACGGCGGGGACGGCGAACAGCCCGGCGACGAGCCGCCAGTCCAGAAACGTAAGCAGGAGCGCGGCGACGAGGGGCCCGACGGCGGTGCCGACGTTGCCGGCGACGCCGTGGTACGCGAGGACGGTCCCCTGGCGCTCCGAGCCGCGGGTGATAAGCGAGAGTCCGGCGGGGTGGTACAGGCTGGCCGCGGCGCCCCAGAGCACGAGCGCGACCGCGAGCAGCGGGAGCGACGGCGCGAGCGCGATCAGGACGAACCCCCCGCCCATTCCGGCCATCGAGAGGACGACGAGCCGTTTCGAGCCGTAGGTGTCCGCGAGCGCGCCGCTCGGCAACGCCCCGATCCCGATGAGCGCGTAGCCGACGGCGACCACCGTTCCGAGGACGGCCGCCGAGACGTCGAACGCTTCGAGCCAGACGACGACGAACAGCGGGATCGTCAGCTCGTAGAGGTGGAACGTCGCGTGCCCGAGCATGGTAAAGCGGGCGATCCGACGATCGTTCCGATCCATGGGGCCGATAGCTCGAGCGAGAGGAGATAGCGATTGTGGAAGCGTCCGGACTCCGCGTGGTTCGACGATCGACGTACAATCCATCGCCAATCTCGAGTGAGCGTGGACGACCGACGGATTTAACGCCTGGGATGGTGCAGTTTCACGTGGTATGACGAAAGTTAGCGTAGTCGGCGCGGCCGGCACGGTCGGGGCCGCCGCAGGCTACAACATCGCGCTCCGAGACATCGCGGACGAACTCGTCTTCGTCGACATCCCGGATCAGGAGGATACGACGATCGGCCAGGCCGCCGACACGAACCACGGCGTCGCCTACGATTCGAACACGACGGTCCGAAAGGGCGAGTACGAGGACACCGCTGGGTCGGACGTCGTCGTCATCACGGCCGGGATCCCGCGCCAGCCCGGTCAGACCCGGATCGATCTGGCCGGCGACAACGCGCCGATCATGGAGGACATCAGCTCCTCGCTGGCCGAACACAACGACGACTTCGTCACCGTCACCACCTCGAACCCCGTCGACCTGCTCAACCGCCACCTCTACGAGGCCGGCGACCGGGCCCGCGAGCAGGTGATCGGCTTCGGTGGTCGGCTCGACTCCGCCCGGTTCCGGTACGTGATCGCCCAGCGCTACGACGTCCCCGTCCGGAACGTCGAGGCGACGATCCTCGGCGAACACGGCGACGCCCAGGTTCCCGCCTTCTCGAAGGTGCGGGTGAACGGGAAAGATCTCGAGTTCACCGACGACGAGAAGGAGGAACTGCTCGAGGAGCTGCAGACCTCGGCAATGAACGTCATCGAGAAGAAAGGTGCCACCCAGTGGGGCCCCGCGACGGGCGTCGGTCACACCGTCGAGGCGATCCTCCGCGATACGGGCGAGGTACTGCCCTGCAGTGTCGTCCTCGAGGGCGAGTACGGCCACGAGGACACCGCGTTCGGCGTCCCGGCCAAGCTCGGCGCCGACGGCGTCGAGGAGATCGTCGAGTGGGATCTGACCGAGTTCGAGCGCAACCAGCTCGGCGAGGCCGCCGAGAAGCTCTCGGATCAGTACGACAAGATCGCCTGATCGGCGTCCCGACAGCAGACGGGCGTTCTTTTCGTGTAGCGTCGGCAACGCTGTCCCCGACGAGACTCTCATCTCGATCCGCTATGTCGAGCGATGTCTCGAGCGGGAGCCGATCGAATCGGTGACACACTCGAACTCCACACGGCATGGACCAACAACGATCCGCCGGATTACGGGATTAGCTGTTCGCCGTCGTCGTCGTAGATCGTGATCGCGTCGACGGGACAGGTCCGGGCGGCGAACTTCGCGTCGAGTTCGGCCTCCTCGGGCACCTCGCGGACGAAGAGCCCGTCCTCGACCTCCTCGCTGTCCTCGAGAACGGCCTTCCCGGCCGACTTGTCCTTCTCGAAGGCGTCCCACTCGGCGACGCACTGGTACATCCCGATACAGGTCTCCTCGTCGAACTCGACTCTCATGGCCGAGAGTTGGATCGATCGTCGTAAATCGTTAGCGGTCGTGGCGGCCGAACGTCGGATCTCGATCGGTTTCGTTGCCCGACGACGATGTTCACGTTCACAGGAAATAGTTCTTTAAACGACTGTCTCGGTCGTTTGGGATACGGCTTATGCCGCCGAGGATCTAAGTTTATGAACAACCATGAAAGACCGTCTCGAGGATCTCTCCGCGCTCGCGGACGCCGCGCCCGAGCACGACGTCGACGACCTCCTCGAGCTCCTCTCGGCGCGAGAGATCCGCATCACGCTGGCGTACCTGTACGATCATCCGAACGCGACGATCGACGAACTCGCCGCAGCGGTCACCGGGACCGCCGCAGCCGAGGACGGACGGATCGGCGGCGAGTCGGAGTACGAGCGGGCGTACGTCTATCTCCACCACTCGATACTCCCCAGGCTCCAGGATCACGGACTGATCGCGTTCGATCCGGCCGACGGGAGCGTCGAGGAGGTCGACGTGCCGCCCGCCGTCTACGACTTCCTCGGGGTCGGCGAATGAGCCTCGAGACGCTCGGCGAAGCGCTCGAGCGCGCCGAGGCCGAGCGAAAGCGCCTCGAAGTCCACGCGAGCGACAGCGACGTCGCGACCGATCTCCAGCGCCAGTTCGCGAGCCGGAACGTCGCGGTCGAGTACTGCCGAGCCGCGGCGTTCGAGGACGGATTCGTGGTGGTCCGCGATTCCGACGGCAGGTTTCGAGGCGCGCTGGGTCTCGAGGCGTTCGACGCCCTCCTCTCGCCGGAGATCCACCCGCCCTGGACGCTCGAGGAGACCGACGTCGACCTCGGCGAGCTGCTCGACTTCCTGGAGGGAACGCCGTTCGCCGCTGCCGACCGGCGACAGCTGCTCGCGGTCTCGCGGGAGATCGAGGAGCGAGCGTGGCGAGTCGCCGACGGCACCCTGTACGCCGGCTTCCAGCGCGAGGCGGCGTTCGCCGACCAGCTCGAGGTCTACGAGCGGCTGGCGGCTCGCGGAACGCTCTCCGTGACGGCGTTTCTCGACGACGACTGGGACGCGCCCCTCGAGGGGCCGTCGGTGGTCTCGGCGTCGGGCGAGATCGGACGGTTCTGGTTCGTCGCCTTCGAGGCCGCCGACACCGACCGCCAGAGCTGCGCGCTGGTCGCCGAGGAGCGCCAGCCCGGGGAGTACGACGGCGTCTGGACGTACGATCCCGCGTTCGTCGCCGAACTGATCGACCACCTCGAGCGCAGCTACGAGGTTCCGGAGGCGTAGCCGTCCCTCGACCCGAAGGGTGCTGGCCCGCCGGACGGCGACCGGAGCGGACGAACGCTTTTGTCCCGCGGGCGCAACTATCACTCCACCGAATGGTCGCCCTGTCGTTCGCCGTCCTCGTCGGAACCGCTATTCTCACCTGTCTGTTTATGGCGTGGGTGCTGGGAGCCAACAGCAACTCGCCGCCGTTCGCACCCGCGATCGGCGCGAACGCGATCTCGACGATGCGGGCGGCGTTCGTCATCGGCCTGCTCGCGGCCGCCGGCGCGCTCATGCAGGGCGGCAGCATCTCCGAGACGGTCGGTGCGGACCTCATCGACGGCGTCGCGATCACGCCGCTTGCGGCCACCGCCGGGTTGCTGACCGCAGCGACGTTCATGGCGGTCGGGATCTACACCCGGTACCCGATCCCCGCGGCGTTCGCGACGACGGGCGCGATGATCGGCGTCGGGCTCTCGCTGGGCGGCGATCCGGCGATGGCGACCTACCAGCGCCTCGGCACCTTCTGGCTGCTGGTGCCGTTTATGTCCGGCGGGCTGGCGTACGCGACGGCGGTCGTGTTGCGTCGCGACGACGTCCCCGAATCGGTCGGCGTCCCGCTGCTCGCGGGAATCGTCGGCGCGATCGTCGCGAACATCCAGCTGGGCGTCATCCCGGATCCGACGGCCGACCAGGGAACCCTCGCCAGGTTCGTCTCCCGCCAGTTCGGCGGCGGGCCGGTGCTGGTCGGCGACGTCGACCTCGGCACCGTGCTCGTGACGATCGTCGTCGGTGCCCTCGCGTTCTCGTGGGTCCGAAAACGAGTGCTCGCCTCCGTCGAGGACGGCATCCGGTCGTTCCTGCTGGTTCTCGGCAGCATCGTCGCGTTCTCCTCGGGCGGCTCGCAGGTCGGGCTCGCGACCGGTCCCCTCGAGAACCTGTTTCGGATCGAACTCGGACTGCCGGGGATCACGCTGCTCGCGCTGGGCGCCGCCGGGATCCTCGCCGGCGCCTGGATGGGCGCCCCGCGGCTGTTGCAGGCCACCTCGCGGGAGTACGCTCAGCTCGGGGTTCGGCGCTCGATCGCTGCGCTGGTTCCGGGATTCATCATCGCCCAGCTGGCGATCGCACTCGGCATCCCGATCTCGCTGAACAACATCATCCTCTCGGGCGTCATCGGCGGCGGGCTGGCCGCGGGCTCGGCCGGCGTCTCGAGGCGGAAGATCGGCGTTACCGTCACGTTCTGGCTGCTGACGCTTGGCAGTTCGATCCTCGTCGGGTACGGACTCTACCGGGCGTTCGCGGCGGTCATCGGCGGCTGACCTCACTCGAGGACGGTCACCGGCCGGTCGGTTCGCTCGACGACCGTCGCGGCGACACCGCGACCGAGGACTCGCCGCATCAGGCTCGAGGACTTCCTGTCGTGGCCGTGCATGACGACCTGATCGACGTCGTGCTCGGTCGCGTACCGTGGGACGACGGTTCCGGGTCGGCCCGACGCGGTGTCGATCCGGACCCGATCGGTCGCGGACGGGTCGTCGATCGACTCGAGCAGCCGAGTCGCACGGTCTCGAGCCGCGTCGGCCCGATCCTCGTCGCGCTCGAGCACCCCGCCCTCGCTCATCGGCGCGTCCAGCGGCGTGACGACCGCGAGCAGCGTGACGTCGGCGTCGGGGAACGTCTCGAGGGCGTAGGCGAGGGCGTCGTCCTCGCGCGGTCGACCGAGCGTGGGAACGAGGACGCGGTCGGGGTCGGCCATGCGGTCACTTCGTCCGCCACCGACATCGGTCTATCGCCCACGGGCCGAACGGCGGCTACGGGTGAACCGGCGAGACGACAGTTTAAACCGCGGGACGCGCCAACTGCGGGTAATGAACATCGAGGAGCTGTCGGGGCTCCCGCCCGGCGCCGTCGAACACTTCCGCAGCGAGGAGATCGAGGAGCTCTACCCTCCCCAGGCCGAGGCCGTCGAAGCCGGCGCGACCGAGGGCGAGAACCTCGTCGCGGCCGTCCCCACGGCGAGCGGCAAGACCATGATCGCCGCGCTGTCGATGCTGTCGGCGATCGAGCGTGGCGGGAAGGCCCTCTATATCGTCCCGCTACGGGCGCTGGCCAGCGAGAAACGCGAGGAGTTCGCGGCCTACGAGTCGTTCGGCGTCGACGTCGGCGTGACGACGGGCAACTACGAGTCGACCAGCGACTGGCTCGCCACGAAGGATATCGTCGTCGCCACCAGCGAGAAGGTCGACTCGCTCGTCCGCAACGGCGCGAGCTGGCTCTCCGAGCTGACCTGCGTCGTCAGCGACGAGGTCCACCTCATCGACGACCGCAACCGGGGACCGACCCTCGAGGTCACGCTCGCGAAACTGCGCCGGCTCAACCCCGATTTGCAGACCGTCGCGCTGTCGGCAACAGTAGGAAACGCCGACGAAATTGCGGCGTGGCTCGACGCCGAACTCGTCGACACCGACTGGCGCCCGATCGACCTGCAGATGGGCGTCCACTACGGCAACGCGCTCAACTTCGACGACGGCTCGACCCGCGAGGTGCCCGTCGAGGGCAGCGAGAAGCAGGAGGCCGCGCTCGTCCGCGACATCGTCCAGGAAGGGGGCTCCTCGCTCGTCTTCGTCAACTCGCGGCGAAACGCCGAGGCCGCCGCCCGCCGACTGGGCCAGGTCACGAGCCGGGAGCTGACCGACGGCGAGCGCAGTGACCTGGCGGAGCTGGCCGCGGAGATCCGCGAGGACAGCGACACTGAGACGAGCCGAGACCTCGCGGACTGCATCGAACGCGGGTCGGCGTTTCACCACGCGGGCCTCTCGAGTACCCAGCGCTCGCTCGTCGAGGACGCCTTCCGCGAGCGCCTGCTGAAGGTGATCTCGGCGACGCCCACCCTCGCCGCGGGGGTGAACACGCCTGCCCGGCGAGTCATCGTCCGCGACTGGCGCCGGTTCGATCCGACCGCAGGGGGAATGGCCCCGCTGGACGTCCTCGAGGTTCACCAGATGATGGGCCGCGCGGGACGACCGGGGCTCGACCCCTACGGCGAGGCCGTCCTGCTCGCGAAGAGCCACGACGAGAGCGAGGAGCTGTTCGACCGGTACATCTGGGCCGATCCCGAACCCGTCCGCTCGAAGCTCGCCGCCGAGCCCGCTCTGCGGACCCACGTGCTCGCGACCATCGCCTCCGGCTTCGCCCGCACGCGGGAGGGGTTACTCGAGTTCCTCGAGGCGACGCTGTACGCGAGCCAGTCGACCGAGGCAGGACGGCTCGAGACCGTGACCGACAGCGTGCTGGACTACCTCGAGCGAAACGATTTCGTGGAGCGCGACCGCGGTGATGGGGGGGCTGACGCCGGCGCGTTCACGACCGCAGCCGACCTCGCTGACGGCGGCGGGCGTAGCGAGGATCTCGAGGCAACCAGCCTCGGCCACACCGTCTCGCGGCTCTACCTCGACCCGATGAGCGCGGCGACGATCGTTCACGGGCTCGAGGACGCCGACGACCGGCCCACCGCGCTCGGGCTCTACCAGCTCGTCTCCCGGACGCCGGACATGTACGAACTCTACCTGCGCTCGGGCGAGGACGAGACGTTCGGCGAACTCTACTACGAGCGCGAGGCCGAACTGCTCGGCGACGCGCCCAGCGAGTTCGAGGAGGAGCGCTTCGAGGACTGGCTCGCCGCGCTGAAGACGGGGAAGCTGCTCGAGGACTGGGCCGAGGAGGACGACGAGGAACGGATAACCGAGCGGTACAAGATCGGCCCCGGCGACCTGCGCGGGAAGGTCGACACCGCCGAGTGGCTGCTCGGGGCGGCCGAATCGCTCGCGGGCGAAATCGACAGCGAGTGGACCGTCGCCGTCCGCGAGGCCCGCGCTCGCGTCGAACACGGCGTCGGCGAGGAGCTGCTCGAGCTGGTCTCGGTACGGGGCGTCGGCCGCAAGCGCGCCCGGCAGCTGTACGCGGTCGGCATCGAGGAGCCCGCCGACCTCCGCAGCGCGGACAAGTCGGTCGTCCTCGGGGCGCTGAAGGGCGAGAAGACGGCCGAGAACATCCTCGAGAACGTCGGCCGCGAGGACCCCTCGATGGACGACGTCGAGGCCGACGCGTCGGCCGCAACGGTAACGGGTGGCTCGAGCGACGACGACGGCACTGCCGAGACGGAGGCGACCGCGACGACCGACGACGAGGAGAGTCAGTCCAGCCTGGGTGATTTCTGATGGAGCTGCTCGAGTGTACCCTCGCGATCGACGATCTCGATCGATTCGTCGCCGACCTCGCCGAGATCGGCGAGACGCACGGAACGACCCTGCAGGCGTTCGACGCCCGCTACGTCGCCGGGCCGCGCCACCTCGAGCGGGCCGTCGAACTCGCCGACCGCTCGATCGACCGCGGCGAGAACGTCGCCCGCGACCGGGCCGTCGAGATCCTGCTGTACGCCGCCGGCCGTCGACAGATCGACCGCGCGCTGGAGATGGGCGTCGGCGAGGGCGAGAACCGGGCCGTCGTCCTCGCGGACGGGGGCGACGAGGCCGCAGCGCTCGAGGGCGTCCGGGAACTCGAGGCGTTCGCCGACACAGAGTCGACCCTCGAGAGGCCCGACGAGGAGACGATCCAGGAGTTCTTCGAGATTCCCGACCGCGAGCGGGCGGCGACCGACGCCTCGCTGGGCGCGCTGGTCCGCGAGCGGGTGGCGCTGCTCGAGGTCGAGAAGTGAGCTAGTCCGACGCCTCGAGCCGTCGCTCCCGGGACTCCCGGAGCCCGTCGCAGATCCCGCCCTGGCTCGACATGTTGACCTGCGCCAGCCGCCCCCGTCGGTGGACGAGTTCGAACGCCTCGGGGTCGATCGGCTCGCCCTCCGGGGTCAGGAATAACGGATCCGTCTCGGCGTCGACCAGCCCCGTCTCGCGGGCCTTCTCGAGGTAGCGGTCTATCGGGTCCGCGGGCACGGAGACGGCGACCGCCCGATCCGCGAGGTAGATCGAGGGGCGGTCGTCGCCGTCGGTGCGCTCGAGATCACAGGGACGAAGCGAGACGATCGTCTCGGGCTCGAGGCCGGCCTCGAGCAGCGCCTCGACGGCGTCGTACTGGCGGGCGGTTCTGGCCTTGCGGTCGAGTTCCAGCCTGACCGCGTCGACGGTGTCGTCGGCGTCGGGAAACGCCTCGGCAAACGACCGCCCCGCGTTCACGCCCCGGTTGATCTCGATCTCGTGCATGTGCTCGTGAAGGTAGATCCTCGCCCGCTCGACCGCGGGGAGTTCCTCGACCTCCGTGCGGGAGTCGACGGCCATCATCCAGGCGAACGCGGGCGAACACCACGCCGTCGGCAGCGTCAGGTGGACGGTAACCGTTCCGGCGTCGATCTCGATATCGTCGATGTACTCGAGTGCGACGATCGAACGATCGAGTTCGGGATCGGTGACCCGGTCGAGTCGGTCGCGGACGGCCTCGCGGGTGGGGCCGTCGGATGCTAGTCCGGTCATCAGTCGTCGGCCGCCGCGGGGGCGTCGCTCGAGTAGTGGTCCTCGAGGCCGAACCGCTGGCTGATCTCGTCCTCGCGGAACTGCTCCTTTTTGGCCTCGATGTCGATGTCGTACAGCTCGGCGGCGTTCTCGCCCATCACCTTCCGTTTCGTCTCGAGATCCCACTCGACGCCGTACTCCATGCGGTCCTCCTGGGTGAGTTCGGCCTCGAGAACCTCTTCGACGAGCCAGTCGGGGTTCCAGATGGCGTAGTCCGAACCGAACAGGACCCGGTCCTCGCCGAGCCACCACAGCAGTTCGGAGAGGATCTCGGAGAACTTCGCGGGGCGGTTCTGGGCGAACGGCGCGGCGACCGCCAGCCCGCCGTAGACGTTGGGCTCCTGGGCGGCGATCCAGCAGAAGTCGTCCAGCCGCGGGAGCCCGACGTGTTCGACGATAAAGTTGAGATTCGGGAACGACGACGCGGCGTCGTCGACGTCGGCGACGTCGAACGCGTCGCGGTTCAGCGGTCGGATCGTCGGCCCCTTGTGGGCGTGGATGTTCTCGATGCCCAGCTCCTCACACTTCTCCAGGAACTCGAAGGCCTCCTCGTCGTCGAGTCGCCACCCCTTCGACTCGTCGCGCCACTCCGCGGTGTACAGTTTCACACCCTGGAGGTCGTAGGTGTCGTGGAGGTCCTCGAGGTACTCCAGCCCCGCCTCGCCGTCGCGGGGATCGAAGCTCCCGTTGAGGACGAACCGTTCGGGGTACTCGGTCGCGAGCTCGGCGTTTTGCTCGGTGGTGTTGAACCCGTCCCCGTAGAAGTCCGTGAGGTAGGTCGGCTGGAAGATCGCCATGTCCGCGGCGGCGTTCTCGAACAGGTCCTCGACCATCCGCTCGGCCCCGTACTTGCGATACTCCTCGATGCTCCACTGACGGTCCTCGGGCGTGAACGTCGTGTGGTAGTCGTAGAAACACTGGATGAACTCCTCGCCGCCCTCGTGGGTGATGTTCCCCTCCGTCGCGTCCCACAGGTGGACGTGACCGTCGATGACGAAGATCTCCTCGCCGTTGTGATCGTACATTACGTCGTGGTGATTGATAACACCCTACGTGACCGTTGTGCCAATGAGTATAGGTCGCCGGGAACCGGCGGCCGCGCCAGCCGAACGGACGACCGATACCTGTTCGTTGCCGGAGCGCCAGAGCCGAGCTGGAGACCGCCGATCGTCCGACGCCGCTGCGTGCCGACGGCCGTGGCTCGGTCCTCATACGGATTGCTGTAACGATTTACCGGCGCAACCGCCGTACGGGTCGCGGTTGCGCCGGTACTGACTTACAGGAAACCGTATCAGACGAGAAAGTCGAGCACGTGTTCCTCGAAGGCCTCACGGCGGTCCTCGGGAACCCAGTGGTCGGCCTCCAGCCGGACCAGTTCGGCGGTGCCGACGTCCGCCTCGAGCCGTTCGGCCCACTCCACCGGCTGGAACTCGTCTTCGGTCCCCCACAGGAGCAGGGTGTCGGCGGTTACGGCGGTCGGATCGATCTCGGTCGTGTGGCTAGTGTTGGTCGCGCTGGCGTTGCGCACGACCGAGGTGACACCCTCCTCCGAAGTCCACGGCGCCGTCATCGCTTCGAGGAACGTCTCGTCGGGGTCGTCGGCGAGCAGCGTCTGTCGGAACAGCCCGTCGAGCATCTCCTCTAGTTCCTCGGGGGTTGTTTCTCTGGCGGTTTCGGGCAGGCCGAGGTCGGTGATGGTCTGGATAGGCCAGGAGTCGTAGGCCACCGAGTTCGACAGGACCAGTCGATCGACGGCGTCGGGCGTCCGGGCAGCGTAGCGCAGGCCCACCCCGCCACCGAGGTCGTGCCCGACGAAGTCGATCGCCCCGAGGCCGAGGGCATCGACGAGTCCTCGGACCGCGAGTTCCTGGGCGCGGATCGAGCGGTCGAAGCCGTCCCGCATCGCCGACTGGCCGTAGCCGACCATGTCGGGCGCGATGGCACGGCGGTGTTCGGCGACCGCCTCGAACTGGGAGTGAAACAGGAAAGAGTTCGTCGGAATGCCATGGAGGAAGACAACGGGGTCGCCGCTGCCCTCGTCCCGGTAGGCCATCTCGAGGTCGTGATCGTCCACGGTTACCGTCGCGGTCTCCTGTGCGGCCGTCCATTCGTCGTAGGTCGTCATTCGGAAGTCACCACCTCGTAGCTCTCCCAGGACTAGCAAACGGCTACTGCCTATGAGTATTGGACCGCCCGCGGACGCCCCCCAGAGACGCCGATCGGAAAGGCGCGACCGTCAGACGACCCGACATCGGTCGGCCGTCAGCGCCTGAGATCGCTCTCGAAGAGACACTCCGAGAGCGTCTCCTGGACGGCACGCATGTGCTGGCTGAACGTCGGCTGGGAGATGCCAAGCGCCTCCGCACACTCTTCGGCGCTGCTCTCGCGGGGCCACTCGAAGTAGCCGCTGAGGTACGCCATCCGGAACACCTCGAGCTGTCGGTCGGTGAGTCGACTGGCGAAGGTCTCCTTGAGCCCGAGGTCGGTCCTGACCGGTACTGCCGGCGGTCGCCCCTTGCTGGCGAGGAGGTGTGAGTCAGCGTGTCGCGACCGAAACGACTCGACGACCGCCCGGACGTCGACGTGCCCGGGGACGCTCGCGACGACCGTTCCGGTCCCTCGGGAGGCCGTCACGCTCTGGGTCACTGCACCCGCGTCCGCCAGGGTCGTCGTCACGCACGACCCCGAGACTATCAGCTGGACGATCCCACCCTCGGCGGACTCCCTGATGACCCGCGCCTCGGCGATGCCGGAGGACTCGGTCCCCAGTCGGACGACGTCCTCGGGTTCGGCCCCCTCGACGGCGAAAAACTCCAGCAGCCGTCCGTCCGACCGCTGGATCAGGTGCTCCAGGGTCAGCCGGCACGACACCTCGGCCGACGCCCACACGAAGAAACACTCCTCGTCGTTAACCTGTATTTCGAGCTCCGTGGCCTCGGTAGTCCCTTTCAGGTTCCTCGTTGCCATACCACATGGCACTACCCACGCTCTTATAGATTTCTGGCTACCCGAACGTAACCCGATGTACTGAAACAAACCGAGATTTCGAAGTCCGGGTGGACCGGAGTCGGCCCGTTGACGATCGTTCCAGTCGACGGCAGTTGTGAGCCAGATCTCCTTTCGAAAGTCGTTCGCGAACCGAAGAGACTCCTGATGTACCCACGGTAGCGTACCTCCCGTTCTGCGAACACAGAGGCGACGACACGTCTCGGCGTACCGTAGTGCGTGGCCTTGTGGGTTGGTGCACTAACCGGCCCGTAACCGATACTCATTGGCTGAAGAGTTAGTGAAGGTGACGGACTAGGTGTGGCTACGGTCGGAACGGCCGACCAAAATATATGAGACGACGTAACCTACTACGGATCGGCGGTTTCGGAGCGGCGACGGCCATGGGCCTGGGGACAACCGGGCCCGTCGGCGCAAACCCGCGAGGTAACGGACACGGCAGGGAGGCCAGCAACAATCCCGGCCGGCTACCGAGATACGACGGCGCCGACACGAGGGTCCCGCCGGATATCGGCGGCCAGGAGTTCGCGCTGATGTACTACGCGGAAGGCGTACTCACCGGGCCGAACCCCAGCGGCGGCTTCGGCTTCGGGGAGTTCGACTCGCCGGCCGAGCACTTCCACCTCGGCGTCATGGACCGGTCGATCGACCAGGCGCTCGACGACCGGCGGGACGCCCACGAACACTACCGGGAGTACTGGGGGATCGACTTCGACGCGGGCCTGGACAACGAGGAGGTGACCGAGGAAACCCTCTTCCAGGTCCACGACGGCTACAACGCCAACGGCGTGAAGATCGCCGAGGAGGTCCCCACCCAGCTCCACCCGGAGGTCGGCTACAGCAACTACTGGATCTCGGGGTACGGAATGCCGAACAACTGGGAACCCGAGACGAACACGACGAACCGCGACCCGCGCGTTACGAACAAGGTTCGAGACGGCGGCTGGTGGGTCGACGTCGACCTGAACGGTGACGGCTACGACGACGGCTTCGCGGAGGCCGAGGAGGGCGCGGTCGGAAACCTCGTCGGCGAACCCACCTTCTGGTACAACGACAAGCTGAGCCTCGAGGACACCCCGGGGCTCGACCAAGCGATCCACGACGGCTACCCCGCAGGGGAAACCGACCTCTTCTGGGGGAACTACAGCATCAAGCTCGGCGACCAGGAGACGCCGCTGGACGAGATCCACTACGAGTCGCGGTTCCCAACCGAACTCGGCGCCAGGAGCGGTATCCCGCGGGCGTTCATTTGCGAACTGGAGTTCGCCAGGAAGGACGGCCGGAACGTTCGCGACCTCCGTCAGAACGAACGACACCGACAGCAACTCAGGAACGAACTCACTCTGGGACGTGTCCACGGAACCGTCTATCCGGACGGGAGACTCCCCGAGGGCCATCCCCTCGAAGACGACGCCGGCGAGTACCCGGTCAGGACACTCCGGAACGTCCTCACGTTTCCGCCGTCGCGAAACCGCGCTGACGGCGGCGTCGTACCGGGCGTCGGTGCCGACGACATGTCGCTCGGACAGTGACCGCCCCGGCCGACAGCCGCGAGGGAACTGTCCCGGCCTGACACCGACGATAAAATAAAGACCCTGAGAAGCGACAGACAATACCACACCACATGCAAGCAGCTAGACTCCACGAGTACACACAGGAGATGAGCGAGGCGTTGACCGTCGAAGAAATCGACCGCCCGGAACTCGAGAAATCCGACGAGGTCCTGATCGAGGTCTCGGGCGCCGGCTGGTGCCAGACCGACAACCACATCATCGAGGGCATGTGGGAAGAGTACGCCCCCCAAGACCTTCCGATGACGCTCGGACACGAGAACGCGGGCATCGTCACGGAAGTCGGCGAGGAGGTAACCCTCGTCGAGGAGGGGGATCCGGTGATCTGCCATCCCGTCCAGACCTGCGGCATCTGTCGCCCGTGTCGACTCGGCGAGGACATGTACTGCGAGAACAGCGCGTTCAACGGCCTCACCACGGACGGCGGGTTCGCGGAGTACCTCCAGACCAACGAGCGCGCGGTGATCCCGCTGCCCGACGGCGTCGACCCCACCGAGATCGCCCCCCACGCCGACGCGGGAATCACGGCTTACCACGCGACGAAGAAGGCCGTCCGGGAGCTCAATCCCGGCGACACCTGCGTCGTCATCGGCGTCGGCGGACTGGGCCACATCGGGCTGCAGTGTCTCGACGCGATGAGCGCCGCCGACATCGTCGCCGCCGATCTGAAGGACGAGGCCCTGAACCTGGCCACTGACCTCGGCGCCGACCACACGATCAACTCCGGAGAGGACGACCTCGCGAGCGCCGTCATGGACCTCACCGACGACGGGGGCGCCCAGCAGGTGCTCGACTTCGTCGGGGCCGATCAGACGACCGGTGCGGCACCCGACATGGTCGCCGCCGGCGGCGATCACCACGTCATCGGCTACGGCGGCCACATTCACGAACCCTGCCAGGCGCTCGTCAACGGCGAGTTTTCGTTCAAGGGAACGCTGGTCGGTAAGTACGCCGAACTCCAGGAGCTGGTCGCGCTCGTCGATCGCGGGGACGTCGAGCTACGTACCGAGATCTACGACCTCGAAGACATCAACACCGTCGCCGAGCGACTCGAGCACCGCGAGATCGAGGGCCGGGCGGTGATCACCCCGCCCTGATCGGGGGCACGCTCTTGTGGTAACCCCTCGAACGAATCGCGTATGGCAACCCTCGAGGACCCCGTCGAGATCGGCGGCGTCGAGATCCCGAACCGACTCTACCGGGCTCCGCTGCTCGAGTGTGCGGGCAACGGGCCCGACGCCGTCGACACGCTGATCGAGGACCTCGAGCCGGCCGCCGAATCGGGCGTCGGCCTCATCTGTCAGGGGGCCACGATCGTCCGCGGCGAGGGGGGCTGCGCCGCTCCAGGGATGACCCGCGTCCACGATCCCGAGTTCGTCTCCCGACTCTCGCGGCTGACCGACCGGATCCACGACCACGGCAGCACGATCTTCATCCAGCTCGAGCACGGCGGGCTGCGGAGCATGGAGACCTGGCACGCCGAGTACCGCCGGGAGCATCCCCACCTCGAGCAGCTCGCCGTCTCGCGCCCGCCCTGGCAGCTCCGGGCGCTCGATCGAGCCGGCTTCCTCTCCTACGATCCCCACGTCCTCGAGACCGAGGAGGTGTACGAACTCGCGGCCGACTTCGGCCGCGCCGCGGGGTACGCCGCCGAGGCAGGCTACGACGGGATCCACATCGCGGGCGCGAACATGGGGCTCGTCCAGCAGTTTCTGTCGCCGTTTTACAACCGTCGAGACGACGAGTTCGGCGGCTCGCCCGAGGCGCGACTGCGCTTTCTCGCGGTCGTCCGCGACGAGATCCGCGAACGGGCGGGCGAGATCCCGGTGATGGCGAAAGTCCCCGCGGAGACCCCCGCCCCGCCCGCCCCGCTGGTGCGGCGGAAGCTCTCGCTCGAGGACGGGATCGAGATCGCCAGACGGCTCGAGAAGATCGGCTACGACGCCGTCGTTCCGGTGCGGACGTCGGTCGTCTGGGACATGAGCATCGTCCGTGGGAAGTATCCCGACCGAGCGTGGGAGAACGAGACACTGCAGCAGGGCTACGACGCCGCGTTCGGCGGCGCGGCTCGCAAACGTCTCGTCGCCCTCGGGAACCGGATCCAGTCGCTACAGTACGACACCGAGCCGGCCTGGAACGAGGCGTTCTGTCGACGGGTGCGCGAGCAGGTCTCGATTCCCGTTCTGGCAGAGGGGGGGATCCGCGAGCGCCGGGAGATGGATCGGCTGCTCGGCGGCCAAACCGGGCCGGCGGCCTGCAATATGGTCGGCATGGCCCGCCCGTTCTACGCCGAGCCCCGACTGGGGGCCCGTCTGCTCGAGACCGAACGCGAGAGCGACGCGGCGGACGAGCACGTCCGCGTCCTCTGTGAGAGTTGCAACAACTGTACGGTGCCGCAGGTGACGGGCGCCCCGGGGATCTGTCGAACCCCGGCGGTGCTGCGAGAGCGGGGCCGGCTCGAGCGGGCAGGCGCGTACGACCGACGGTGACTCGCTCTCGAGGGACTACTCGGCGGTGACGACGCCGTCCGTCAGTTCGGCGAGCGTCAGCTCCCGGGTGTAGTCCGGCGCCTCGAGTTCGAGCACCGTCTCCTCGGTAAGCTCGGAGAAGTGAAGCGTCAGCTCGTAGCTACCGTCTTCCTCGATCGTCCCGGGTTCGCGCTGGCCGGTTTCGGGTTCGCGGACCCAGACGAACTCGCCGGCGTGGGCGGGATCGGCCTCCCCGCGGACGTCGTATGCGGGGAGCCGTCCCTGGACTTCTTCGCCCTCCATCGGGTACCCCTCCTCGTACCAGGCCTGGAGCCCCTCGTCCAGGGCGTACACGTCCTCGTAGCCGTCGTCGATCAGCGAGGCCGCGCGAAGCCCGGCGAGCGTGTGCGGACAGATGCAGTAGGTGACGATCCGCGCGTCCGTCGACCACTCCTCGGTCGGGTCGTCCGCCTCGAGTCCGTGTTCGGCGGGGCTGTAGACCGCGCCCGCGATATGAAGGTCGTCGTACTCGATCTGCGTTCGCGTGTCGACGAACCGGGCGTCGTCGTCCTCGTACCACTCGTAGACGTCCTCGAGCGGGGCCAGCGGCACGTCGGTCCCCTCGAACGTTTCCGTCGGATACCCGTCGTCCCCGAAACAGCCCGCGGTGCCTACGGTCGTCGCCGTCGCCCCTACAGCGAGAAACTGCCGTCGTCTCATGAGCGGTCTCTAGGCGTGTCGGTTCAATATGGGTTCTGGTCCGGGTGCGGTTTGCGAACAGGGCGCCCGGAGTGCCGACCCCTTCGTTTCGACTGGAGATCCAGTGGCGGAACTGGGAGAGTGCTCGAGGTGAAACGGGTAGAAAGTAGTCCCCACAGGATTCGAACCTGTGTCGAAGCCCCCAG
This sequence comes from Natronococcus sp., assembly GCF_047921035.1. NCBI lineage: Archaea > Methanobacteriati > Methanobacteriota > Halobacteria > Halobacteriales > Natrialbaceae > Natronococcus > Natronococcus sp. The sequence continues at coordinate 7,025 of NZ_JBLRWX010000038.1, read as the reverse complement.
AAGGCTTCAGGATTGGCCGCTACCCCAGGGGACTGTTGCTGCACCAGATGGTTGGGTAGGTTCCTACTTATGACTGTCGGGTTGGAGTTCTGATTCAGCGCTGTCAGGAACCTCGAGATGCTCGAGACGGTGACAGTTAGCACAAAGCACGACACAGCGCTCGATTTCTTCGCGAATGCTTTCCTTCGAGTGGCCGTTGACGACCATCGTTGCGATACTCCGTTCTTTCTCGTCCGGGTGATGAAAATCCAGACAGGGTGGTCTATCCTCGGTACACCGGAGACACTCGCAGTGTTCATCCTTGTACTCGTAGAGCCATCGACGTATCTCGGATCGGCGGCGATCCTTTCGTCGGAGACGTCTCTCGCGGTTCTTGTAGTACCAGCGCTGCTGACTGGTGAGTTCCTCCCACTCGAGGCCCTCCGGAAGTTCGACATCGTCGGGCTTCGGTTTGATGCGCTGGCTCCCCGTTGCACCTCGCTCGAACGTCGACAGTCCCGCGCGTTCTTTCGCCGCGTTCCATCCACCTAACGTCTTCATGATCGTCGCCGAAGCCGGCGTTACGTCGAGCGCCTCGTACTGGGCCTTCGTCGGTGATTCGCCGAGTTCGTCCGCGGCGCGTCGCAGCGCCTCGAGACAATCCTCCTCCGTCGCCATGACGGACGGTGTCGTGTAACCGGACATAAAATTTCGTCTGACAGACGTCTAAAGTCGACGATAGTGCACAGATCGACACACACTTCTTCCCTCCCTGTGCATCCCCGTGTATGTACGTCGGACGATTCGTCGTCGTCGGCCCCGAGGTCGGCGCCTACCGCGTCTCCTCGAGGTCGTTCCCGAACCGCAAGCTCACCGCTCGAGACGAGGCCCTCACCGTCGGTCCGACCGAGGACGCCCCCGAGACGGACAACCCCTACGTCTCCTACAACTGCCTGCGGGTCGTCGAGACGCCGACGGGGGAGACGGCCGCCTTCGGCAACGGCTCCCACGTCGATCCGATCGCCGAGAAGCTCGAGTTGGGCTACCCCGCTCGGGACGCCCTCGCGGAGAGCCTGCTCGCGCTGGATTACGAGAAGGACGACTACGACACGCCCCGGATCGCGGCCACGCTGGGCGAGGACGGCGAGGCGCTGATCGGTACCGTTCGGAAGGACGCCTTGCTCGTCGAGACCGTCGAGGAGCCGACGCTGGTCGCGACCTACGAGGAGGACTCGCCCACGGCGTTCGATATCGAGGCCGACACCGCCGCTGAGGCGGCAAGCGAGGTCTACGACCACGAGTTCGAGCACGCCGTCTGTGCGGCCGGTATCGCCCGGACTGCGGGCGGGTTCGAGACGGCGATCGAGAACGGCGACTGATCGACAGCGAGGGGGTGTACAGCGCTCGAATATGATCGAACGGCGTTCCCCTGGATAGCCCCGGCTCGGCGATCGAGTAGCCGCACCGATCAGACGGATCCGAAGTAGACGAGCGGTCTGCTCGCGCCGAACACACGGGATTCCACGCCCTCCCCAGCCGATTCGTTCGCTCCGTTGTCGCTCACTCATCCCTCGCACGGCATCGGCTCACGGTTCGCTGTCCGCTCACCGCGACCCAGCGCGCGCCATCGCGCACAGTTTTCTCGTCGATCGTCCCGTCGGATGACCTACAAAGCTTCGTGCCGTATCCCCGGGCATGCAAGTCGGACTCATCTCCGACGTCCACGGCAATCGGGTCGCCCTCGAGGCAGTCCTCGCCGACATGCCCGCAGTCGACGACCTGCTCTGTGCCGGCGACGTCGTCGGCTACAACCCCTGGCCGGGCGACTGCGTCGACGAACTCCGCGAGCGGTCGGTGCCGACGGTGATGGGCAACCACGACGCCGCGGTCGTCGAGGAGACGCCGTTCCGGTTCAACAGCATGGCTAAGGCGGGCGTCGAACACGCCCTCGAGCAGCTCTCGGCCGACCAGCTCGAGTGGCTCGCCGACCTGCCCGAGGAACGACTGGAGTGCCGGGATCGGGTGAAGCTCGTCCACGGCCACCCCGACGATCCCGATCGGTACACCCGCTACACCCGTCCCGGGGAGTTCTCCCCGCGACTGCTCGGCGACGAGGACGTCCTCGTGCTGGGTCACACGCACGTCCAGCACGTCGAGCGCTACGGCGAGGGGATCGTCGTCAACCCCGGCAGCGTCGGCCAGCCCCGCGACGGCGATCCGCGGGCGGCCTACGCGGTGGTCGACCTCGAGGCGATGACCGTCGAAACCTATCGTGTGGAGTACGACATCGGCGCCGTCGGAGACGCCGTCTCGGCCGCGGGGCTTCCCGAGGGGATCGGGAGCCGGCTCGAGCGCGGGAAGTGAAAAGATATCGTCGATACCGGTTTACCACACGAGGGGCGAAGCGATCCCTTTTAGCCCGTCGATCGGAGTAGTTGGAGCCATGCCTGAGATCGGCCGCATCGGGTCAATCGCGCGGAGCACCGCCCCGGCCGCGGTATCCGACAGCCGACACCCGTCGCGGCCCGAACTCGTACGAACCGCGTCGGACGACCGCGCTATCCGTCTCGAGAACGCATGATCGGGAAACTCCGCGAGGACGTGCGGGCGATGTGCGACCGCGATCCCGCGGCGACGGGCTGTCGAGTGGTCTGGTTCACGTATCCCGGCGTCCACGCCGTCTGGGGCCACCGACTCGCCCACCGCCTCTGGAACGGGGGGTTCGAACTCCTCGCTCGCGTACTCGCCTACGTCGTCCGCATGCTGACGGGCGTCGAGATCCACCCCGCGGCGACGATCGGCCGTCGCGTCACGATCGACCACGGGATGGGCGTCGTCGTCGGCGAGACCGCCGAGGTCGGCGACGACGTCCACATGTACCACGGCGTCACCCTCGGCGGAACGGCGAACGAACCCGTCAAGCGCCACCCGACCGTCGAGGACGGCGTCACGATCGGCGCGAACGCGACGCTACTGGGAGATATCACAATCGGCGAAAACGCGGCCGTGGGTGCGGGGTCGGTCGTCGCCGACGACGTCGAGGCCGGAACGACGGTCGCCGGCGTCCCCGCAGAACGGATCGATTGATCGGTTACTGCTGGTCGTCGTCGACGGTTCCCTCGGCTCCTGCAGGCGAGTCCGAAGCCGGGACGCCCGCTCCGGACTCGATTCCCTCGTCGTCGCTTCCGGAGTCGGTCTCGCCGTCGTCCGCGCCGACGGCGTCGTCGGTCATCGACTCGTCGGGATCGGAGACGTAGCCGAGTTCGAACCAGAGCTTGGCCGTACAGTCCATCGGCTGGGTGTCGAGCTCGACGTCCTCGCTGTGCTTGCTCAGGTAGCCGTTACAGCGGCCGTGTTTGACGACGTTCATCAGCGTCGCCTCCGAGCCACACTCCGGACAGTCGATCGAGTAGTTCCCCTCGTCGTTCTGGTGCCACGCGTCGGGCTCGAGTTCGGTGTACGCGGCCTCGTCGCTTCTGCTCATACCCGTCTCTGCGGTCGCTGTCCCGGTAAACGTGGGCCCGGAGTGCGCAACCCTCATACGGATTGCTGTAACGATTTACCGGCGCAACCGCGACCCGTGCGGCGGTTGCGCCGGTAATGACTTACAGTAAACCGTATCAGACCAGCGGTTCGACCAGCGCCTCGCCCGCCTCGAGCAGTTCGACGACCCGGTCCTCGTCGGTCGCCTCCGCGTACACCCGCAGTTTGGGCTCGGTCCCGCTCGGCCGAACGAGCAGCCAGGAGCCGTCCTCGAGCTGGAGCTTGAACCCGTCGGCAGTGTTGACGTTCTCGACGGGCGTTCCGGCAACGTCGTCGGGGATCTCGTCGCCGAGGTCGTCGATCACGCGGGCCTTCTCGTGGTCGGGGCAGGCGACGCTTCGCTTGTCCTGGACGACGGTGCCGTGTTCCTCGAGCAGGCGGTCGACGCGGTCGTCGATCGGTTCGGCGTCGTGCATCGCGGCAGCGAGCAGGGCCATCAGGACGCCGTCCTTCTCGCGGACGTGCCCGCGGATGGTGAAGCCGCCGGACTCCTCGCCGCCGACCAGGGCGTCGTGGTCGGCCATCCCCTTTGCGATCCACTTGAACCCGACCGGGACCTCGTGGACGGCCTCGTCGTGGGCGTCGGCGACCCGATCGATGAGAAACGTCGTCGACACCGTCCTGACGACGGCCCCCGAATCGCGCTCGAGCAGGTAGTCGTACAGCGCGGCGAAGAAGAGGTTCTCGTCGAGGTAGCCCCGTTCGGGCGTCACGATCGCGATCCGATCGGCGTCGCCGTCGTTGGCGACGCCGAGGTCGGCCCCACCCTCGGTCACGCGCTCGACGAGCGCCTCGAGGTTCTCCGGGGCGGGTTCGGGTGCGCCGCCGCCGAACGCCGGATCTTGCTCGCAACGCAGCCGATCGACGTCGGCGCCGGCCCGCTCGAGGATGGCGTCGGTCGTTCCGCGACCGCTGCCGTACATCGCGTCGTAGGCGACGGTCAGCCCCTCGAGGTCGATCTCGCCGATCGTCTCCTCGAGCAGGGCGAACGCGGCGTCGGCGTGGGGCGCGACGAAGTCGACCTCCTCGGCGCTGCCGTGCTCGTCCTCGGACAGCGGATCGGGTTCGGCGAGGCGGTCCGCGACCGCGTCCATCACCTCGGGGAGCGCGGGCGCGCCGTCCTCGGGGATGAACTTCACGCCGTTGTACTCCGGCGGGTTGTGCGATGCCGTGACGACCATCGCCCCCGCCAGCTCCCGTTCGACGATCGCGTGGGCGAAAAGCGGCGTCGGTCGGTCCCGGTCGGACAGCAGGACGTCGAAGCCGTTGGCACACAGCACGCGAGTCAGCTCCTCGGCGAACCCTCGCGAGGTCTCGCGGGCGTCGTAGCCGACAGCGACCGGGCCCTCGAGGCCCTCGTCGGCGAGGTACGTCGCGACCGCCTGTCCGACCATCCGCACTCTCGGCGCCGTAAACTCCTCGAGGGGCGCCCGCCAGCCGTCGGTTCCGAACGAGATCGTCTCCATACCCCGCCCCTCATCGCCCGGTGCGAAAAAGGCGACGCTGTCGGTGCCGAAGGCAACGAGGTTTTGTCGCCAACCGCGCTAGCGGCGGTATGACACGCGTTCTCGCCGTCTCCGGCAGTCTCCGCGACGAAAGCTACACGCGAACCGCCCTCGAGTACGTCCTGGACTCGGCCGAGGAGGCCGGCGCCGAGACGCGGCTGCTCGATCTGCGCGAGTACGACCTCCCCGTCTACGATCCCGACGTCGACGATCAGGGCGACGGCGAGGCCGTGAAACGGCTCGTTCGGGAGGCTGACGCCGTCGCGCTGGGCTCCCCGGTCTACCACGGCTCGTACTCGGGCGCGCTGAAGAACCTCCACGACTACTGCGGGTTCGAGGAGTTCGAGGACACGACCGTCGGCCTGCTCGCGACCGCCGGCGGCGGGAGCTACGGGTCGACGCTCGACCACCTCCGGATCACGGTTCGGGGCGTCCACGGCTGGGTGCTCCCCCACCAGGTCGGGATTCGGGGCGCCTCGAGCGAGTTCGAGCCCGATCCGGAGGCCATCGACGGCCGCGCGTTCGTCGACGAGAAACTCGAGGAGCGAACCAGAAAGCTCGGCCGGATGCTCGTCGAGTACGCCCACATCGAACCCGACGTGAGTAGCCCGCGGACGGCCGCAGCCGACGAGTAGGGCGCTCGAGTCGTCTCCATCGCGAAGGATGAGTGAGCGAACGAATCGACTGGGAAGGACGCGGAGATTCCTTGTTGTGATGGGCTACGTCCGGATGCGTAAGGGCCGTCCAGCCTCGAGTCTCCAGTACCGGCCAACCGCCACGAGGTGGGGCTTTCGAGGTAGTTAGGGCGATAGCAGTCCTGCTCACACGAACACAGGGGATCGCCACGCCCTCCCCAACCGATTCGCTCGGTCGCATCGCTCCCTCGCTCATCCCTCGCACAGCGTCGTCGACCGTCCTTACTGGCGTTCGGACGGTCGACAGCGTGCGCCACCGCAGGGGAGAATGGTCAGAACGAAGCGATACGTCGTCCGCCTATACGTAGCGATCGACTCGAGTGCAGTTCCGGAAGCGACTCGTCACGTCCCGTTGCTCACTCGAGTCCGACCAACTCTTCCTTCTGGGCCCGCGTCAGCTGTTTGATCTCGTACTCGCGGGACATCGCCGCGGACTTCGAGTCGTACCCCTCCTCGTAGCACAGCTCCACCGGCGTCCGCCCGCGGGTGTACTTCGCCCCCTCGCCCGCGTCGTGTTCCGCGACGCGGCGCTCGAGGTCGGTCGTGTACCCCGTGTACAGCGAGCCGTCGGCGCACTCGAGGACGTAGACCACGTGGTCGGCGTCGGCCATCGCTCGAGGGTATGGAGCCGACAGGCAAAAATCGTCTCGTCCGCAGCTAGGTGGCGGGGTCCAGCCGTGGTCTGTCGATGGCGGTACTCGAGCGACTCAGGAGCCGCGGGCGCGCTCCTTGGCGGCTTCCGCGATCCCTGCGTTCGCCGAACAGCTCACACAGGCGTGGATCTCGCCGCGCTCGTCGGCGAACACGCGGGCGAACCGTTCGGAGACGTGCGCGTCGCAGTGGTCACAGGTGGGCATTGTGGTGCCGGCTTCGGCCGGCGTTCAACCGTAGTCCGTATACCAATAAAAACGCTTTCCCAAACGTTGTTTGGCTTTCCGACTTCGGAAGAATATTTTCCAGAAACCCGTTACCGACTCAGATCCGAGCGTCGTCGAGCGCCCGCGCGATCAGGGTCGCCTGCGCGCCCGCGACGAACCCCGCGTCGACGTTGACGACCGAGAGGATCGTACACGACTGGAGCATCCCCGCCAGCGCCGCCTCGCCGTCGCCGGCGTGGCCGTAGCCGCTCGAGACGGGAACCCCGATCACCGGCGAGTCGACGAGGCCGGCGACGACGGTCGGCAACGCCCCCTCCCGGCCCGCGGCGACGAGCAACACGTCGGCCTCGCGGAGTCGCTCGAGCTGGTCGAGGATCCGATCCAGCGCGGCGACGCCGACGTCGTCGACCCGGTCGATCGTGACG
>NZ_JBLRWX010000037.1:0-34050 GCF_047921035.1 Natronococcus sp. | reverse complement strand
GGAGACATCGACCTGCAGACCGGGCACCGGCGGCGAGACCGTCACCGCGGTCGGATCGAACGACTGCGGGTCGAACTTCGAACGGGTACTTAAGAAGACGCCAGCAGATGTTCGGTGGGGTTCCGGTCCCTCGAGAACCGCGAGGGGGCTTTAGCCCGGTCCGTCGCGTACCGCTAATCATGACCCCCTCCGAACGACTCGGTCGGCGACGCTACCTGGCCGCGGCCGGCGCAGCCGCGATCCCGTTCGCCGCCGGCTGTACCGCACTCGACTCGGACGGAGGTTCCGACGGCGGATACGATCGCGTCGTCCTCGACGCTCCCGACGAGTACGAGCGGCTGCGAGACGCGCGCGACCGCGGCGAACTCGAGCAGCCGATACACGGCGACGAGCTACCCGACGTCGCCGCCCCGTGTACGATTCGCGACGAGGAGATCGCCACCGGGGAGTTCGAGGGCGAGCGACACTCCCTCTACACGTTCATCTTCTCGCGCTGTCACGGAGCCTGTCCCGCCCTAACCTCGAGTCTCAGACACGTTCAGGACGACTCCGTCGAGGGTGACTACGTCGACGACGTCGCGCTGGTGAACGTGACCTTCGACCCCGAGTACGACACCGCCGACGTGCTCGAGGAGTACGACCGCACCTACGGCGTCGATCACGGGCTAGGTAACTGGTACTCCCTCCGACCGGAAACGGAGACGGACGCCCGGACGTACGTCGAGGAGGAGTTCGGCTGCTTTTTCGTGCGAAACGAGGACTTCGAGGAACACGGCGACGAGCACGATGACGACCACGACGGTGACGAGGACGCTCACGACGGTGACGGCGATGAGCCGGCCGAACCCGACGAACTCGACGGCGAGGACAACGGGATGGAGATGGCGTTCCAGCACGAGTCGATGATCGTCTTCGCCAACGCCGACGGCTACGTTGAACGGACCTACGTCGGCGACGACCTCCCGTCGTACGACGAACTCATCGACGACGTCAGAACGGTCCTCGAGTCGTGGTAACATGCGTCGCAGAGAGCTTCTCGTCGGCGGGGCCGCGGCGGGTGTCGCGGGCACCGGTGCCGCCGTCGCGCTCGGCGGCTGGAACCCGCTCGAGGACGGGGAGTCGATCCCCGAGTTCGAGCTCGCGGGGATCGACGCGCCGGGGAGCGAGCCGGGACCGATCACGGCTCCGGAACGAGGGTCGGTGACGTTCCTCGAGGTGTTCGCGACCTGGTGTGGCGTCTGCGAGGAGGTGATGGGGCCGATGGGTACGGTGTACGACGACGTCGGCGTGGACGTCCAGTTCGTGTCGGTGACGAACGAACCGCTCGGACGCACGACGACGGCCGAGGACGTCGCCGACTGGTGGGCCGACCACGACGGTCGATGGCCGGTCGCCCACGACGACGACCTCGAGCTGACGGGCGCGCTCGACGCGACGGGGGTTCCGTACAGCGTCGTCCTGGACGAGTCGAACGCCGTCACCTGGTCGGATAGCGGTTACAAGTCGGCCGAGGAGCTGCGCGAGCCGATCGACGCCGCCCTGACGACGGCCAGCGGGTGATCCGCCGTGGCCGCCGGTGAACTGCTTGGAACGATCCTGTTCGCGCTGACGGTCGCGTACGTCCTGTTGCCCGTCCAGGGGTGGCTGGTCAGGCGCGGGTTCTCCGAGTGGAGTTCGGCCGTCGTCGCGACGCTGGTTGGGTTCGTGAGCGCTATCGCCGTCTTCGCGCCGATCGTCCTCACGCTGTACGTTCGGATCGACGAGGTGATCGCCCTCGTCGAGGGTGTGCCGGCCGAGATCCCGGTGACGGCCTTCGAGATGACCTACACGATCGAGGCCAGGGAGGTCCAGGCGCTCGCGGTGTCGTTCCTCCGGGACGTCGCCGTCTCGTTCGCCTCCTCGCTGCCCGTCCTCGCGATCAAGTTCGCGCTCTTCGTCATCCTGCTGTTCGCGCTGCTGTACAAGGGTGACGCGGCCGGCCGGGCCGCGATCGCGCCCGTACCACACGGGTACCGGGACGTCGTCCACGCGCTGGCCGTGCGGGCACGCGAGACGCTGTACGCGATCTACGTGCTGCAGCTCGCGACGTCGGTCACCTCCCTGCTCGTCGGCTACCCCCTGTTTCACCTGCTGGGATACGACATGGCGTTCACCCTCGCGCTGTTCGCCGCGATCCTCCAGTTCGTGCCGATCATCGGCCCGAGCCTGCTGATCGCCCCGATCGCGCTCTTCCACGTCGCCGCGGGCGACCTCGTCGCGGCCGCGCTGGTCGGCGTCCTCGGAATCACCCTCGTCGCCTGGCTTCCAGACATCGCCGTCAGGCCCCGGCTCGCCCGCCGCTCGGCCGGGCTGCCCGGAAGTCTCTACTTCGTCGGCTTTACCGGCGGCCTGTTCACGCTCGGCGCGATCGGGATCGTCGTCGGCCCGCTGATCGTCGCGATCTTCGTCGAGGCCGTCGAGCTGCTCGCCGAGGAGGTCAACGGCGACGTGCGCCTCGAGGCGCTCGCGACTGCGGGTCACGGTGGCGCTGCCGACGACAGCTCGACTGCCGAGACCGATGCCGACGCGGTCTCGGACGACTGATACGGATTGCTGTACCGATGTACCGGCGCAACCGCTGCCCAGGTCGCGGTTGCGCCGGAACTGACGTACAGTAAACCGTCTGTGGAGTGCGACCCGGGATCGCCGCCCACCCGCGTTCTTTTCTATCTTCCCGCCGTCGAGACCGTATGGTAAGTGGCCGAACGATCATCAACGCGATCATCGGCGCCGTCGTCGGTATCGTCCTCTCGTTCATCCCGTTCTCGACGGTGATCGGCGGCGCAGTCGCCGGCTTTCTCGAGGGTCCGGACGATCGGGACGGGGCGATCGTCGGCGCCCTCGCGGGCGCGATCACGTTCGTCCCGATCGCCGCCGTCGCCGTGCTGGGGATCGGCTTCGTCGGCTTCGGGTTCGGCGTCGCCGCGGCACCCGCAGAGGGCTTCGCGTTTATCGTCCTGCTGATCCTCGTCGGGATCCTGTTCGCGTTCGTCTACACCGTCGGGCTGTCGCTGCTCGGAGGCTACCTCGGCGCCTACCTCGCCCGGGAGTACCCGCGAAAGCACGCGAGTACCCGTGAAACGATCGGGATGGACGGCCGGGAACGGAAGCGTCGGCGCTCGAGGAGGGATCGTCCGTCGACCGACGCTCGAGCCGACGCGGCGGCCAACCGGTCGGACGAGCCCGAACCCGAGCGAGACGACCCGACGCTCGTCGACGAGCCAGTACTCGAGGAGGAGCACGATCCGCGACGGTGGCACGAGGAACACGAGGACGAGCGCGACGGGCGCCGCGAGTGACCGCTATTCGTACCTGAGCGCGTCGATCGGATCCGTTCGGGCGGCCCGCCAGGCGGGGTACAGTCCGGAGAGGATTCCCACGAGGATTCCCACAGCGATCGCGAGCGCGACGTACTCGTAGGGGTAGACCAGCGGGAGGTCGATGTACCAGGCGCCGAGATAGCCCGCCGCCAGCCCGAGCGCGGTTCCGAGTATCGCGCCGACGACGCCCAGGATCACCGCCTCGGCCAGAAAGAGTCCCAGCACGTCGCGGTTCTGGGCGCCGACGGCTTTCATGATGCCGATCTCGCGGGTGCGTTCGGTGACGCTGACGAGCATGATGTTCGCGATCCCGATCGAGCCCACCAGCAGGGAGATCGCCGCGATTCCGACGATGAAGTTCTGCAGGAGGTCGAGCACGTCCTCGAGTTGCTGGAGCAACTCGGCGCTGGTCTGGAACGTCATCGCGAGTTCCTCGCCGAGGAACTCGCTTGCGTCCGAGTCGTCGCTCTCGAGGTAGTCGAGTGCGGCCTCGCGGGCGGCGTCGACGTCGTCTTCGTCCGCGGAGTGGGCCTCGACGATGACCGCGATGAAACGGGTGTCGCCGCCGTCCGGCTCCGCTTGTGCCGCCTGGTCTGGGCCGTCGGCTTCGGCGGCGTCCTCGCCGTCTCCGTCACCGACGTCCTCCCCTCCGACCGTTCCGGCCGCTCCCTCGTCGCCGAACCCCGCGGCGCCGACCTGCTCGACGTAGTAGGGGTCGGTCGGCACGTAGATCCGCGGCGAGGCCTCGAACCCCTCGAACGGACTGAGCCCCTCGTTGCTGTCGGTAATGCCGACCACCTCCGCGGTCACCGACTCGCCGCCGAGGATCGTGATCTCGATTTCGTCGCCGACGCTGACGTTCTCCTCGAACTGACCCGCCGCGGCAGGATTGAGGACCGCCTCGCGTTCGCCCGGTTCGAACTGCCGGCCCTCGCGGAGCGTGTCCTCGCGAACGTAGGAGGGCCCGGTCGCGATCACCCCGTCGCCCTGGGCCACCCGTTCGTCGCCGCTCGAGACCGCCTGGCTCTGGATCGGCGCGTAGCCGTAGGCCGCGTCGACGGCCTCGAGCCCCTCGATCGCCTCGAGGTCGTCGCCGCTGACGACGGGCTGGGCGCCCGCCAGCGGGCCGCCCTCGGTGTCGGGATCGGCCGCCCAGCCGTAGACGTTGCGCTGGTCGTCCGGACTGATGTCGCCGATGATCCCCGCCTGCAGGCTCGCGCCCAGGGTGACAAACGCGATCACCGCGGCGATCCCGATCACGATGCCGAGCGTCGTCAGCGCCGACCGGAGCTTGTGGCCCCGGATCGAGCGCCAGGAGAGTCGCAGGCTCTCGATGGGGTTCATCGATCCTCCCTAGCGCCGTCGGCCGGTTCGCCGGGGTCGCCCGCAGATCCGAGCTCCTCGATCCGTTCGATCCTCCCGTCGAGCAGGTGGACGATCCGCTCGGCGCGCTCGGCGACGTGGCGCTCGTGGGTGACGACGACCAGCGTCGTCCCCGCGTCGTGGAACTCGCCGAAGAGGTCGAGCACCTCGGCTTCGGTCCCGGTGTCTAAGTTCCCGGAGGGCTCGTCGGCCAGCACGAGTGCCGGGTCGTTCACCAGCGCCCGCGCGAGCGCGACCCGCTGGCGCTGGCCGCCCGAAAGTTCGTTCGGAACGTGGTCGATGCGGTCGCCGAGCCCCACTCGCTCGAGCAGGTCCCGGGCTCGCTCGCGGCGTTCGTCCCGGCCGACGCCTTGGAACAGCTGGGGGAGCGCGACGTTCTCGAGGGCGGTCAGCCGGGGCATGAGGTTGAACGTCTGGAAGACGAACCCGACCGTCGTTCCGCGGAGGGTGGTTCGCTCCCGATCGCTCAGGGTCGCCACGTTCGACCCGTCGACGACGACGGCCCCCTCGGTCGGCGTGTCGAGACAGCCCACGAGGTTCATCAGCGTCGACTTTCCGGAGCCGCTGGGCCCCATGATCGCGGTGTAGGATCCCTTCGGAATCTCGAGGCTGACCCCGTCGAGGGCGTGAACCGGCTCCCCGAGCTGGTAGGTCTTCCGGACGTCCTCGAGGCTGACGGCCGTCGCCCCGTTCGCGTCGACACCTGCACCCGATCCTGTCATACGATATCGATGCACTCCCGGCCGAAAAAGGTTCCAACTCCGGTGACGGTAGCCGGGTTCGGTACCGATACCGCGTTCGTAGCTGTTAGTAGGCGACAAAAAACATATGTGGTTGCTAAGAAAAAAGTCAGTAAATAAAACCGTGACTGCAATCGACATCTCGAACGTGACCAAACGGTACGGCGACGAACTCGCCCTCGAGGGACTGGATCTCACGGTCCGCGAGGGCGAAGTGTACGGCTTTCTGGGTCCCAACGGGGCGGGGAAGTCGACGACGATCAACCTGCTACTCGACTTCATCAGACCGACCGCGGGCGAGGTATCGGTGTTCGGCCGGGACGCCCAGGAGGGCAGCCTCGAGATCCGCGAGCGAACCGGGATCCTGCCCGAGGGGATCGAACTCTACGACCGACTGACGGGACGCCAGCACGTCGAGTTCGCCATCGAGTCGAAGGACGCCGACGACGACGCCGACGACCTGCTCGAGCGGGTGGGGATCGCCGACGCCGCCGACAAGAAAGCGGGCGGCTACTCGAAGGGAATGGCTCAGCGACTCACCCTCGCGACGGCGCTGGTCGGCGAGCCCGACCTGCTGATCCTGGACGAGCCCTCGACCGGACTCGACCCCAACGGCGCCCGCGAGATGCGCGAGATCATCCGCGAGGAGAACCGACGGGGCGCGACCGTCTTCTTCTCCTCGCACGTCCTCGGGCAGGTGGAGGCGATCTGCGATCGTGTGGGGATCCTCCGAAACGGCGAGCTGATCGCCGAGGACACCATCGCGGGCCTCGAGGACGCGGTGCCCGACCGAACGCGCCTTCGCGTGCGACTCGACCGGATCCCCGAGGACTCGGGGGCGGCCCTGTCGGCCGTCGAGTCGATCGACGGCGTCTCCGAGGTCGAAGTGGAGGGGACGACGCTGGTCGTAAGCGCCGCCGACGAGGCCAAGACGACCGTCCTCCGGACCATCGAGGAGTACGACGTCACCGTCGAGGACTTCGAGACCGACGAGTCCTCGCTCGAGGACCTGTTCGTGGCTTACACCGCGGAGGAACGGGAGGTGGCACCGTGAGCGCGATCGCCGTCGCCAAGAAGGACTTCCGCGACGCCGTCCAGTCGCGAGCGCTGTGGGCGCTCGTCGCCGTTTTCGTCGCTCTCTCGCTCGTCTCGACGTACGCCTACGTCGAGGTGCCCGAGATGTTCGGCTCGCCGGCGGGGGCGACGTTCGGCGGGCTGCTCTTTTTCACGATCGGGCTCGTCGGACTGTTCGTTCCGATCGCGGCGATCGTCGTCTGTTACAAATCCCTCGCGGGCGAGCGCGAACTCGGGAGCATCAAGCTCCTGCTCTCCCTGCCGACCACCCGCGGGCAGGTCTTCGCCGGGAAGGTCCTCGGGCGGGCCGCCGTACTCGCGTTCGGGCTCGGCGTCGGACTGGTCGTCGGGCTCGGTTTCGGCGCCGCGTTGCTCGGCGAACTCGAGGCGGTCGCCGTGCTGGTGTTCGTCCTCGTGACGCTTTCGTTCGCGGCCGTCTACGCGACGATCGTCGTCAGTATCTCGGCGACGACGGGGTCGACTTCGCACGCGACGACGCTGGCGCTCGGCTTCTTCGTCGTCTTCGAACTGCTGTGGGACGTCATCCCGATGGGCGTGCTGTACGTCGTCGAGGGCTTCTCGTTTCCGGCGACGATCCCCGACTGGGTGTTTACGGTCACGCAGCTCTCGCCCTCCTCGGCGTACTTCTCCGCGATCGTCGCGCTGTTGCCCGACCTCGCGGAAACCGTCGGCGCCGATCCGGCCCAGGCGGGCGCCGGCGTCGAGGTGAGCGCCACGAACGCGGAGCCGTTCTACGCCAGTCCCGAGGTCGGACTCGTCGTCCTCGGACTGTGGCTGGTCGTCCCCCTCGCCGTCGGCTACCGACGGTTCGGTTCGGCGGACCTCTGATACGGTCTGCCGTAACGGTTTCCCGGCGCAACCGCAGGGTGGCTCGCGGTTGCGTCGTCACCGACGTACAGCAGTCCGTATGAGAACGGAGTCGTCGACCTTTTACTGTCGACGCCCTAACCGCACGCAATGGCAGAGCCCCGCGTCCCGGGTCCCGAGCCCGACGATCACCTCGAGCTTCCCTGCGGGAAGTCCCTCGACCCTCACGAGATCGACCTCGGCATGCGCGAGTACGCCTGTACCTGCGGCGAGACCCACGCCGTCGTCACGGACGTCCACCCGCCCTCCCGATTCTTCCCCGAGTCGTTCGTGGTCGTCCTCCAGGAGCTGGTCGAGACCGACGACGAGTTCGACGAGTTCGGCACGCCCCACCTGCTGGGCGTCGTCATGGAGGAGTTCCCGGAGGCCGTCGTCACCCACGACGCGAGCGACGACGGCGCGGTCGGCTACTCGATGCTGTGGGTCACCGACTTCGACTCGCGACGGCTGCACGAGATCGTCGTCGAACTCGTCGTCGAACTGATGGAACACGCGATCAGCCACGCCGAGGACGACGCCGCGATAACGGAGTTCGAAGAACAGATGCTCGAGTTCGACGTCGGCGAGTTCGTCGAGCAGTACCGCCGCCAGCGGGAGTTCGAGAGCGAGCACGACCGGGCGCTGTAAACTACCCCACCCTACTTCACTTACCGCACACGCGGCTCGCTCGTTGAGGGTGGGGCTTTGATGTGGACTCCCGGCGATCAACTGTCAGCGGTTGGCCGATAGCCGTCGCCGTTCAACATCCCACCATTAACACGTACGTCTACTGGTGCGTCTGCGCCTCCCGACGTGGGCGAGGAACGCAGTCTGTGCTGTCGCTTCCGCATGTACCGCAGTCCGACGTTTTTCGCGCCGTTGTAGTCCGCGTTGATTTCATACCCACACTTTAAACACTGGAACTGCTCGCCGTCACGGTTGTCTTCGTGGGTAAAGCCACAGTCGGTGTGCGAACACCGCTGGCTCGTATGATCTGGTTCAACCTGTTCAACCGCCACACCCCGGTCTGGTGCCTTGTACTCAACATATTCAACGAGACGGCGGAACGCCCAGATATGATGCCAGTCAGCATATGGCAATCGTTCCCGAACATCCGTCAACTCCTCAAACACGATTACATCGCAGTCATGGTCAACTGCTTCGTCAACGATCTCGTTGACGACCGTGTGGATGTACTGTTTTCGCCACGCCCGCTCACGCTTTCCAAGTCGAAGCAAGGCGTTGTGAGCGGCTTGTGTGCCCCGCTGTTGCATCTCTGCCCGACGTTTCTCGAACTCTCGAATCCAGTGGTCGTACTCGTCACCGCTCCAGAACGTGCCCGTGCTGGCGACGGCGAGACTGTTCACACCGAGGTCGATACCGAGGACTGTCTGGTGCTCGGTATCGTCCGACCCCTCGATTTCAACAGCGTCACCATCCTCGTCTACCTTCCGCGTTTTGACGTGGAAGGAGAACTCGCCGGTGGCTTGGTCGTACTGGAGTGTACTCGTCCGAAACTCGTAGTTTTCCGAAAGGACGTACTCCTCGTACGGAGATGGACTGTCTGCTGGCAACTCAAAGCCACACTCGACTCGTCCGTTCACTGTCGAGAGTGAGATTTTGTTTCGGTAGAACGTGGCACTGCGCTTGTCGTACACCATACTCCACGAGGTGAACTCCGGTTTGTTCGTCCGTTTGCCCTTTTTCCAGCGATCAACACCGCTGTCGACGGCGTGGACGGCACGCCGGATGGCTTCTTGGACGAGGTTTGCTGTGAGGTCTGTTTCCTCGCGGAGACGGTCGTACAATGCATCTCTGGCCTTCGCGTTCGAGGTTACGCAGTCTTCGTAGTCGATGTTGTCCCAGCAGTAGTCACTGGCCTCGTTCGCGCAGTAGAGAAATTGCTCGGCGGTTTCGTGGAGGTCATCGTGATACTCGTCGGGAACGACGAGTTTGACCGGTGCGGTGCGTCTAACCTCCATAGTTCAGATATCGTATTGACGGTACATAATAGCCCGGGAGTCGGGCGGCTACCGTCCCGTGATTTGTGTCGTGAAGTGTCGGCTTCCTCCCCGGCCTACCCGCTTCGCGCTTCCGACTGGTCGGAAGCCCTCGCTCCTTGAGGCCGGGGGCTCCGCCTCGAAGCTGCTCGAGGACCGGTCTCGAGGACGACTGCGAGCGAATCGAACACGTCGGCTCGACGGCCGTCCCGAATCTCGCCGCGAAGGACATCGTCGACCTCGACGTCGTCGTCGCGGACGACGGTATCGCCGACTATCCCGTTCCGTCGACGGACTGACCTCCCGACGGCTCCGACCGCGGCGCGGTTCCCCGGCAATATTCGAAATTCGAAATCGAGTTACGAGAATCGTATCGTTTCGTGGGGCTTATTACGATGTACGAACTCGGGACGGATAGGACCAATGAGTACGGACCACCAGAGCGGCGGGGACGCCGCCACAGGGGACGGACGCACGATCCTGCTGATCGGCAGCGGACCGATCCAGATCGGACAGGCCGCCGAGTTCGACTATTCTGGCGCGCAGGCCTGCCGAGCGCTCCAGGAGGAGGGCGCTCGAGTCGTCCTCGTCAACTCCAACCCCGCGACGATCATGACGGATCCGGAGATGGCCGACCGGGTCTACATCGAGCCCATCACGACCGAGGCCATCGCGGAGATCATCCGGAAGGAACAGCCCGACGGCGTTATCGCGGGCCTCGGCGGACAGACCGGGCTGAACGTCACCGCCGAACTCGCCGAGGAGGGCGTCCTTGAGGAGCACGACGTCGAGATCATGGGCACCCCCCTCGACACCATCTACGCGACGGAGGACCGCGACCTGTTCCGCCAGCGCATGGAGAAGATCGGCCAGCCCGTACCGGCCTCGACGACCATCGCGCTCGACGAGGGCGAGACGGTCGCGGAGCTGACCGAGGCCGACCTCGAGGAGCGCGTCCAGGCGGCGGTCGACGAGGTCGGCGGCCTCCCGGTCATCGCCCGGACGACCTACACCCTCGGCGGGAGCGGGTCGGGCGTCGTCGGCGAGTTCGACGAACTCCTCGAGCGCGTCCGCAAGGGACTGCGCCTCTCCCGGAACAGCGAGGTGCTCATCACGGAGTCGATCGCGGGCTGGGTCGAGTACGAGTACGAGGTGATGCGCGACGCGGACGACTCCTGTATCATCATCTGCAACATGGAGAACATCGACCCGATGGGCATCCACACCGGGGAGTCGACGGTCGTCACGCCCTCCCAGATCGTCCCCGACGAGGGTCACCAGGAGATGCGCACCGCGGCGCTGGACGTCATCCGCGAACTCGGTATTCAGGGTGGGTGTAACATCCAGTTCGCCTGGCGCGACGATGGCACGCCCGGCGGCGAGTACCGCGTCGTCGAAGTCAACCCGCGCGTCTCCCGCTCGTCGGCACTCGCATCGAAGGCGACGGGGTACCCGATCGCCCGCGTGACCGCGAAGGTCGCGCTCGGCAAACGGCTCCACGAGATCACCAACGAGATCACCGGCGAGACCACGGCGGCGTTCGAGCCCGCGATCGACTACGTCGTCACGAAGGTCCCGCGGTGGCCCAAGGACAAGTTCGACGACGTCGACTTCGAGCTGACGACGGCGATGAAGTCGACGGGCGAGGCGATGGCCATCGGCCGCACGTTCGAGGAGTCGCTGCTGAAGGCCCTCCGATCGTCGGAGTACGAGCCCGACGTCGACTGGGCCGACGTCTCGGACGCGGAACTCGAGTCCCACTATCTCGAGCGTCCCTCCCCCGACCGCCCCTACGCGATGTTCGAGGCCTTTGAGCGCGGCTACGACCTCGAGGAGGTCGTCGAGCTGACGGGCATCTTCGAGTGGTACGCCGAGCGGTTCCAGCGCATCGCCGAGTCGACCCGCGCCGCCCAGGAGGGTGATTTCACCGAGGCCGCCATCGCCGGCCACACCAACGCGACGATCGCCGCGACGGCGGGCGGCGACGTCGACGTCGACACCGTCGAGCAGGCGGTTCCCGGACGGACCTACAAGCAGGTCGACACCTGCGCCGGCGAGTTCGAAGCGCAGACGCCGTACTACTACTCCGCGCGCAAGTCGGAGTTCGACTCCGGCCCGCTCGAGGGCGCGGCCGCCGCGGGCGAACTCGAGGTCGACCGCGACGTCGAGAGCGTGATCGTCGTCGGCGGCGGTCCGATCCGGATCGGCCAGGGCGTCGAGTTCGACTACTGTTCGGTCCACGCCGTCCAGGCGCTGCGCGAGCAGGGGATCGACGCCCACGTCGTCAACAACAACCCCGAGACGGTGTCGACGGACTACGACACCTCCGACGGGCTGTTCTTCGAGCCCATCACTGCTGAAGAGGTCGCGGACGTCGCCGAAGCCGCGGACGCCGACGGCGTGATGGTCCAGTTCGGCGGCCAGACCTCCGTGAACATCGGCGACCCGCTGCAAGACGAGATCGACCGCCGCGGACTCGACTGCGAGGTTATGGGGACGAGCGTCGAGGCGATGGACTTAGCCGAGGACCGCGACCGGTTCAACGCCCTGATGGACGAGCTGGGCATCGCCCAGCCGGAAGGCGGGGCCGCCCACAGCAAAGAAGGGGCGATGGAACTCGCCCACGACATCGGCTACCCCGTCCTCGTCCGTCCCTCCTACGTGCTCGGCGGGCGCGCGATGGAGGTCGTCTACGACGACGAGGAGCTCGAGCGCTACATCGAGGAGGCGGTCCGCGTGAGCCCCGACAAACCGATCCTCGTCGACGACTTCCTCGCGGACGCGATCGAACTCGACGTCGACGCCGTGGCTGACGGCGAGGACGTCCTCATCGGCGGCGTGATGGAACACGTCGAGACCGCCGGGGTCCACTCCGGGGACTCGGCGTGTATGATCCCGCCGCGGTCGCTCGACGACGAGACGCTGACCCGCGTCCGCGAGGTCACCGAGGACATCGCCGAGGCCCTCGAGACGGTCGGCCTGCTGAACGTTCAACTCGCGGTTCGCGACGGCGAAGTGTACGTCCTCGAGGCCAACCCGCGCTCCTCCCGTACCGTCCCGTTCATCTCGAAAGCGACGGGCGTCCCGATCGCCAAGCTCGCGGCCAGAGTGATGTCCGGCGAGTCCCTCGCCGACCTCGAGGTCGACGAGCAGATCCCCGAGCAGACCTCGATCAAGGAGGTCGTCCTGCCGTTCGACCGCCTGCCGGGCTCGGACCCGCGTCTCGGCCCGGAGATGAAGTCCACGGGCGAGGTCATGGGCAGCGCCGACTCGTTCGGCCGCGCCTACGACAAGGCCCAGGACGCGACGGGCAAGCCGATCCCCGAGTCGGGGACGGCGATCGTCGACCTCTCGGCCGACAAGTTCCCCGACCCGGAGACCGACGCCGGCGAGGAACTCGTCGAGGGGTACACCGACCACTTCGACCTCTGCGAGGCCGTCGACCTCGTCGACGCCGTCAAGAAGGGTGAGGTCGACCTGATCATCTCGCGGGACCGCGACCTGCTCGAGGTCGCCGTCGAGGAGGAGATCACCTACTTCTCGACGCCCGCGAGCGCGAAGGCCGCGCTCGAGGCGCTCGAGGCGAAAGACGAGCCGATCGACGTCCAGCCGATCACCGAGCGTCCGAAGCGGACCGCCGAGTGGGGACGGTAGCGGAAGTTGTAGTACGGTTTTCTGTACACGATTCCGGAGACCGAATCCGAGTCGGTCGAGTCGTTACGTAGCGAGTGCATACTGAACATAAGTCGGTTTGCGGACGGATCGATCACCGTGCCTCGGTATCAAAACGTACGTTTCGGCACTCACGTTTCGAGCCGAGAATACAGGCTGCTGAAACTACGGTGTCTCTCTTGCGGTGTTCAAGATGAGGTGACACTGGATATACTCGTTTAGTCGATTATAGACGGCTACTTCTCGACCGTCGTCCGACAGGGAGGACCGGAAGAGGGCACCCTCGAGAACGGTGAGAATAAATTCGGCGACCGGTTCCGGATCGACGTCGCGGAAGACGCCGCCGTCGATGCCCTGCTGGATGATCTGAACGAGGCGAGTCCGAATCACCTCGTCCTCGCGAAGCAGTTCGGTTCGGAACGACTCGTCGTGAATCGCCTGTGCCCGCAGTTCGACGAACGCATCGGCCGCCGCCGTCTCGAGGGTGCTATCCGTCGAAGAATCGGCCCCTCCCGAATCGACTGAAAGCAGGTCGATAAGCCTTTGCAACTCCGCTTGTGGGTCCTCTACAGTATCATCGATCGGGGAATCGAGGTACCACTCGAGGAAACGGCTCAGAAAGTCCAGCAGCAGGTCGTTCTTGCCTTCGTAGTGATTGTAGAGCGCGGACTTGCTCAGGCCCGCTTTGTCCGCAATCTTCGCGATCGAGAGGTCCGCGTAGCCGTGTTCCAGCAGGACATAGTACGTCGACTGCATGATGACGTCGACGGTGTCCGTCGCTTCCGCACCGAACTGAGTGGAGTCTGCCATAGACTAGTACGTGTGGTATACCTCGCTTAGGACCTTAAGAGACGGGGCGACTTGCGACAGGACGCCGATTAGTCGAGCGGCACCGACCTACTGTCGATTCCCCGCGTCCGCAGGGGTCGGTTCGAGCGGTCTCTCTCGAGTGCTCCGTTCGTCACCACCGTCGATCGGCACGGCGTCCGCATCGGTTCCGTTGGCCGTCTCGTCATCGGTTTCCAGCGTCTCGGCGAGATAGTCGTCGTCGATGTGAGCCATCGCGGGCTCCCACTCAGTCATGATGCCGTACTCGATCATCGTCTCGACGTTGGCGATCGCCGCCTGCAGCCGCACTGCAACGAGGGGAACGTCGTTTACGGTGATTAGCAGGTCGGCGTTCAGGATCGCCCCCTTGTTTAATGCGCGATTCAGCAGTCCGGCGAGGCCCTCGTCAGCCGATTCGGTTTCAGGTTCCATAATTTTCAGTGGCAGTTCCGAGTGAGCCAACGAACGAGTACGGGTGCCACGGGCCGGTGAAAACCACGTCGACGCCCGGTTCGTCGTCGATCTCGCTCAGGACTCGTTTCAGGCCGTCAATCTCTCCGTTCGCGACGAGACATGACGCCGTAAGGACGTTTCGGCCCCGGTCGTCTCCGCCACGCTCGAGTTCCTCTTCTATAATCTCGTCGACGACCGACTCGATTCGTGGGAAGTACGTCTGAAAGCGCTCCTTCGTACGTTCGGCGCGCTCCCGTTGGCGCTGTTTCTCTCGTTTCTTCTGGTCGAAGTACGCCATCCCCGAGTCACGAGACCCTGTCGAGTCGGGGGCCGGCTCGGTCTCCTCGAGCAGTACGTCTTCCTCACAGTAGATCCGGATGCCGTACTCCTCCGTTCCGGCCAGAACGTCCAATCTGTTCCTGATCTGGCTCTGGTGCTCGGTGAGAAACGTTCGGAGGGACGCTTCGTCCTCGAAGATCGTATCGAACGTCATCGGGAGCGGCGTCCCGAACGCGTCCGCCGCGCGCTCGATCGTGCTATTGTGCTGTTTGACCCACGTTTC
Organism: Natronococcus sp.; assembly: GCF_047921035.1. NCBI lineage: Archaea > Methanobacteriati > Methanobacteriota > Halobacteria > Halobacteriales > Natrialbaceae > Natronococcus > Natronococcus sp. The sequence goes on along the minus strand of NZ_JBLRWX010000037.1, from coordinate 19,112 downwards.
CGCCTGGGATCGGTCGTCGGTATCGTACGCCTCCGGTGGACAGTTGTGGACGATGGCTCCGGTGCCGTCCTGAACGACAACAGACACCGGCTCACCATCGATTCCCGTTCCGAACGTCTCTCGGTCCTTGTCCGTCGCGTCGACGATACAGTAGGTGTACTTACTCCCAGTCATTCGTCTCCCCCTTCGCTGGCCGCTTCTGGTGATTGCTCTCCCTCGGAGAAGCCGTCGTCGACTGTTCCGACGGACTCTCCCTCCTGTGCTTCGATCTCGCGAGCCCACTCGGCGGGGTTGAGCGCCGTGTTCAGGACGTCGTCGACCGTTCGATCGAGCTGATCCTTCGTCTCCGAGGCCGTTTCCTCGATGTTCTGTTCCTCCTCGATTTGCTGGATGGTCTCCTCGAGATCCATTAGCGACTGGCCGAGCTGTTCGGCGGACTCGTCGTCGAGAACGCCCTTCTCGACCAATTCGAGTGCCTGCTGGTCGATCACCTCCTTGATGATCTCGACGAGCGCCATGATGAGCCCGAGCAGCCCCTGCTCGAGTTCCTCCTCGTCGACTTCGATCGTCATGAAACGACCACCACCTCGTCGCGTAGCGACTCGAGAGCGGAGTGATCTTTGGACTCGCCAGTGAACCACCATTCGAACGTGACGACCGAACCGGTCTGGGAGTCGATTCCTCGCCGTTCAAATTCGAGTACCGGCTTGCCGAGGGTTTTCCGCGCGACCGCATTGAGCTGCTCTCGCACCACGGTGAGTGTTTCCATGTCTGTCACCGCGCCGAGCAGCGTCGTCAGCTCCCGGATCGAGGCGTGTTCGTTGTGCCAGCAGTACTCGAGCACGGCGAGACTGCGGTCGTCGAGCGCTCGCAGGAACTCGTATACCGCCGCCTTCCGGGACACTCCGAGTGCGGATTGCAACGCGTCGACCGTTCTGGAGACTCGAGTAATCGTTCGTCTGGCGGACTCGGACTCGGCGTACGCTCGTTCGACGATATGCCGTCGGTCGTCCCGCGTGAGCGGCTCCGATGCTCGATCCGGACCGATCGGCTCGCTTCCTGTCGTTCGGAGGTGGCGGCGATATCGCCGGAGTTCCGCTCGGGAGAGGACGCGACAGACGTGGTCGAGTTCACTGCTATTCATGAGTTTGGGTGAGAGTATGCGTTCGACCGGCGGTTCATCGGTCCTCTCCGTCGACACCGGTCGGTGGTCGTTCCGCCTCGATCGATTTCGTCGATCGGTCATCCCGCTCTGTGAGTTCCCCATCCCCCGTCTCCCGGCGCTTCGAGCGAGCGCTTCGCCAGCCACACCACGGACACTCGTCGTCGAGCAGGACCTCCTTCTCGACCCGCTTTGCACACTGCGGGCACGTCTCGTTTCGGGCCCGCGCTTCGGCGTAGGCTTTCGTCTCTTCCGTTCCAGCGGGGAACTCGAGGCCGTACTCTGCCGCCGTCTCAAAGGACGCCAGCGCTGCCCGAACCTTGATCCCAAGGAGTTCTGTTCCGGCGACATCGATCGTGACGTCTGCATTGATGACTAGCCCCTTATCGAGGATGCGATCGACGGCGCCGGCGAGCCCATTCTCCGATTCGTGCGCGTTGGTGGCTTCGATACTCATGAACGATCGTTCGTTCACCAGTCCGACACCAGCACGGAAAAGGTCAGAGCCCTCGCTTGCAAGGTGACCTTTGGATGGTCGTATTCGCGGATGATACTTCTGCCTCGAGAAGAAGTAATTGGATCTGCGTTAGTCGAGAACGACAAGACGGGGATCGAAACTTGCCAGACGATCGCCTACCAATGGTAGACGTTGGTGGAAAGGCAGTTTACGATAGAGAGCAATCAAAACACGATCTATCGCGTTACATCCCTCACCTGCACGTACCGCGAGTTTCACAGGCGGCTCTGGATAACGAACCGGTCGAAAATCACTCGAGCCGGTACAGATCGAACGTCTCGCAGGCGTAGAGATACGACACGGGCGGCGCGAGGAGGCCGATCCCGAGGACGGTCCAGGCGACGCCGGTGAGCTGGGTTGCGGTAATCGAAAGATCGGGCGTCGGCGCCCAGACCGACGTCATCGTGAGGAACTCGGCGATCGGTCCCGCCATGTCGGCGTAGAGCACGGCCGCGGCGGCCGTCGGCAGAACGACCGCGACCGAGTAGGCGACGAACGCCGCCTTGCTCGGCATCACCGCCTCGCGGCTGTTCGTAACGTTGACGCTGCCGAAGCGGGGCAGCGCCGTGCCGATCCCGGTCGCCAGCGCGGGCGTCGCGACGGTGCCGACGAACGTCCCCGCGACGAGCAGCGCCGTCCGCTCGAGCGAGAGGGGACTGACGAGGCCGAGCGCGACCGCACCGACCAGCCCGATCGGTGCCGCGACGAGGACGCCCGCGACGACGAGGCCGGTGATCGCCTGACGGCCCGACAGCGACGAGGTCACGACCGCGGGCAGCGCCGATCCCAGGTCGCCCAGCGGGTTCAGCGTGAAGAGGGCGCCGGCGGCCCAGACGAGGTACAGCGAGAGGATCACCGCGACGTAGGACGGGACGGTCCCGGTCTCGAGGATTACCTGGACGAACCCGACCGCGCCGAAGAGGGGGTAGCCGACGTACGCCAGCCGGATCGGGGCCCGCCGGGTCCGCCGGATCGCGGTGATCGTCACGGTTCGGGTCGGGCGGCCGAATCCCCGAGAAAGCACGGCTGCGAACCGGCTCGAGGAGTCGTCGGACGACCGTTCGTCCTCGAACCGTGCGGGGTCGGCGAACCAGTGGATCCGTGCGGAGGCGGCGCCGACCGCGACCGCGACCGATCCCAGCAGGGCCGTCCCGACGACGGCCCCGAGGATCGCTGTCCTCGAGGCGGGGACGCTGGGTACGCCGACCAGCAGGAGGTGGCCGAGCCAGCCCAGCGGGCCGTCCTGCAGGGCGACGAACAGTTCGTTCACGACCAGGTCGAGCCGACCGGTCGCGATCGCGCCGAAGTACAGCGCCCAGAACCCGACGAACAGCACCCACCGGTAGCGCGCGATCGGCTCGTACACCGTCACCAGGTGTCTGAACCAGATCCCGACCACGAAGCCGACCGGGACGGCGGTGAGCAACGCGATTGCGGCGGTCGCGGCGGCGACCCCGACGGGGACGGCCGTGCCGGCGCCGACGGCGAACGCGCTCGCCAGGAGGATCGTCGGGGGAAGCACCCAGGCGGCGAACAGCAGGATCTCGGCGGCGACGATCCCGACCGCGGCGTTCCGGGTCGACGTCGAGACGAGCAGGAACGCGGGCTCGTCGGGGTTCGCCGCGGCGGTAAACGCCCGGATCGCGCTCATCCCGACCAGGAACAGCCAGGCGACCGCGACGCCGCCCGCGGCGGCGTCGGTCGTGAGCGCGACCTGCTCCGGGCTCGGTGTTCCGGCGTAGTGCTCGCCGAGGGTGGGCAGCAGGTAGCCGCCGGCGACCGTCACCGAACCGAGCATCAGGGCGCCGAGCAGGACCAGCAGGAGGAGCTTCGTCCGCTCGGTCGTCACCGCGCGGACCGTCCGCCGGAACTCCGTTCGGGCGACGAGGAGCGCTGCGCGTCTCACCGGCGATCACCGCCGAAAACCGGGAGCCCGCGAGCCGTCGTAGGGACCATAGCCGATACCGGAACCCCCACCCAGTAAACGGTTCGGGTCCGCTCAGCGCTCGAGACCGTCTGTACCGGGTGCTCGAGGCCGGCTTCGATCGGGGACCGCCTCGAGCGGTCGCCCGAACCGGTTGACGAACGTGAACGTACGGTTTTACGTGCGACGGAACGAAACGGAGGGTATGCACGCTGGCGACGGCCCCGCGATCGAGACCGACTCGCTGACGAAACGCTACGGCGAGACGACGGCCGTCGCCGGGCTGACGATGGCCGTCGACCGGGGGACGGTGTACGGCTTTCTGGGCCCCAACGGCGCGGGCAAGACGACGACGATGCGGATGTTGACGACGCTGACGAAGCCGACCTCGGGGACGGCCCGGGTCGCGGGACATTCGATCGCGGACCGGGAGGCCGTCACCCCGCACATCGGCTACCTGCCCGAGGAGCCGCCGATCTACGACGAACTCACCGGCCGCGAACAGCTCGAGTACGCGGCCGGCCTCCGGGACCTGCCGGAAGACGAGTCAGCAGAGCGGATCGCGTCGCTGCTCGAGCGTTTCGACCTGCTCGAGGACGCCGACAGGCGGATCGAGGGCTACTCGAAAGGGATGCGCCAGAAGGTCGGCGTCATCCAGGCGGTGCTCCACGAGCCCGTCGTCGCCTTCCTCGACGAGCCGACGAGCGGGCTCGATCCCCGCGCGGCCCGGACGATGCGGGAGACGATCGCCGACCTCGCCGACCGGGAGATGACGATCGTTCTCTCGACGCACATCCTGCCGGTCGTCGACGAGCTGGCCGACGAGATCGGCGTGATCCACGAGGGCGAACTCGTCGCCCAGGGCGACCCCGAGACGCTCAAGTCCCGCGCCGATACGGGAGAGACTCGCAGCCTCGAGGACGCCTTCCTCGAGATCACCCGGGAGACACCCGAGGAGGTCGGTCGCTCGCCGATTCCGTCGTCCGAGTGATCGAGCGATCGGGCTCGCTCGTTCCCACCGTTCGCCGTCTCTCACGTCTCGTGATCAGTTAATAACACAATATATTCATGCTGTAGAGAAGATAGGACGGTATGGACGCGCTTCGAGAGTACCGCGAGTCGATCGCCGGCGACCCCCTTCGGTTCGCCGTTCTCGTCGGCCTCGCGACGGTCCCGTTCACGGTCGCGCTCTCCTGGCAGCCGCCGTCCGACGAGGTGACCATCGTCGGCGGGACCGTCTCCGGCGTCCCGCTGCTGGCGGCTGGCGTGCTCGTGGGCTACCGCTACGGCGACTGCGCGAGTCGGACTCGCCGCGCCGGAATCTGGGCCGGACTCGCCGCCTCGGTTGCGACGGTGCTGCTGTACGTCGCCACCGCGGCGTCGACGATCGGAGCTGCGTCGACGACGATGACGGTACTGGCGGTCGTCCTGACGCCGATCGCCGTCGCGATCGGGACGGGACTCACCGTCCTGGTGACGGCGGCGACCGCCGTCGTCGTCGGCTGGCTGCGGCGACGGACCGCTCGAGCGTCCCGGAGTCCGGACGCGACCGGAAAGGGGGGGCGGAACGCGCTCGAGGCGCGGTGGTGGCTCCCCGTCGTCGCGTACATCCTGCTGGTGCCGGCGGTCGCGTTCGCGGAGGGGGTAGTCGAAGCCGACGGCGGCGCGGGTTTCGCCGTCGGGTTGCTGGTGGTCGGCACCGTCCTCCTCTCGGTGCCCGCCGCCCTCGGCGTGTTCGTCGACGCGACCGTTCCCCGACGCGAGTCGGCGTGGTTTCCGAACGTGCGGGCGTACGTCGGGCTCCCGGTCTGTGCGTTCGCCGTCGCGTACGCCGGTGCCGCCCTCTACGGCTCCCCGCGACCGTCCGCACCCGCGGCCGTCGGCTTTCTCGTCGCGCTCTGGCTGACGACCGTCGCCTACCTCACGAACAGGTACCGCAACCTCGAGGGAATCGCCAGCGAACGGCCGCAGTAGCCGGGTTCGCCCGTCGCGCGATCCTCGAGTCCGACACCCCTAAGCGCGCGGACTCTGTGATTCGAGTATGGAGTATCACGAGGCGGCGGACTTCTTGTTCGGGCTCCGTCGGTTCCGTCCGAAGCCGGGGACGGAGTCGACAGCCCGACTACTCGCCCACCTCGAGGACCCCCAGGAGGGCGTCGAGTTCGTCCAGATCGCGGGGTCGAACGGGAAGGGGAGCACGGCGCGGATGGTCGAGCGAACGCTGCGGGAAGCGGGGCTGTCGGTCGGTCTCTACACCTCGCCCCACCTCGAGGACCTGCGCGAACGGATCCGTGTCGACGGGCGAAAGATCCCGAAGTCGTCGGTGTCTGCCTTCGTCGCGGAGATCCGCGAGCACGTCACCGAGCGGGCCGCCGACGGCGAGTCGCCGACGTTCTTCGAGGTGTTGACCGCGATGGCGATCCGGGAGTTCGACCGCGCCGACGTCGACGTCGCCGTCCTCGAGGTCGGGATCGGCGGGCGCTACGACGCGACCAGCGTCGTCGATCCGGTCGCGAGTGCGGTGACGAGCGTCACCTTAGAGCACACGGGGATCCTCGGCGACACCGAGGCCGAGATCGCCCGCGACAAGGCCCACGTCGCGCCCGCAGACGCGCCGCTGGTCACCGGCGCCTCCGGCGAGGCCCTCGAGGGGGTCCGCGAGGTCGCCGGCGAGGTCGTTACCGTGGGGTTCGACGGCGAGAGCGACCACCGACCGGACGTCCGCGTCGCCTACGAGGGACGGGTGAACCACACCGAGGCGGCCGTCTCGATCGACGACGGCAGCCCCCTCGAGGCCCGAATCCCGCTGCTCGGTCGCCACCAGGCGGCGAACGCGGGGATCGCGGCGACGCTGGCCCGGCAGGTCGCGAGCGTTTCGAACGCCGACCTCCGGCGAGGGCTGCGAAACGCCCACTGGCCGGGCCGGTTCGAGGTGCTCGAGACCGAGCCGCTGGTCGTCCTCGACGGCGCGCACAACCCGGGCGCCTGCGAGGGCCTGGCCGAGACGCTGGCGACCTACGAGTACGACGATCTCACCCTCGTCGCCGGCGTGATGCACGACAAGGACGTCGCGGGGATCGCCGACGCGTTGCCGACCCCCGACGCCGTCATCGCGACCGAGCCGGGCCTCGAGCGCGCCGAGGATCCCGACGCCCTCGCGACGGTGTTCGAGCGGACCGGGGTCTCCGACGTTCGGACGATCCCGGACGTCCGGGACGCTCTCGAGGCCGCGATCGCCGAGAGCGACGACGGGGACTGCGTGCTCGTGACGGGGTCGCTGTTCGCGGTCGCCGAGGCCCGCTCCCGGTGGACCTCGCTGCAGGTCCCCAAGCGGGTTCGCGACCTCGAGGACGCCCGCGAGGCGCTCTCGAGCGCAGACGCGACCGAGGGTGACGTCGACGATGCGGCCGGGTCGGCCGTCCACCGGGTCGTCAAGACCTCGCTCCGGTACCGACAGGCGACGGCCCTGCGGGAGGAGCTGCTCCGGATCGGCGGCGAGTGTACCCTCTCGGGACTCCGGCGGAACGACGAGCGGATCGACGCCGTCCTCTCGGGGACCCTCGAGCAGTTCGAGCGGCTCGTCGACCGGCTCGCGGAGCGCTCGGACGGGCTGGCCGCGGTCGGACGGGAGCTCGAGTCGACGCTCGAGCTGAGCGTCGAGGCGCCGTCGGGAGGCGGCGACGACCCGTCGCGACCCTGGGCGGACGGCACCGCCGTCATGGGGATCCTCAACGTCACCCCCGACAGCTTCCACGACGGCGGCGAGTACGACGCCCTCGAGGACGCCGTCGCCCGCGCGGAGGCGATGGTGGAGGCCGGGGCCGACGTGATCGACGTCGGCGGGGAGTCGACGCGACCGGGCGCAGACCCGGTCCCGGTCGAGACCGAGATCGAACGGGTCGTCCCCGTCCTCGAGGCGATCCGCGACCTCGACGCCCTGCTGTCGATCGACACGCGGAAGGCGGCCGTCGCCGACGCGGCCCTCGAGGCCGGCGCCGACATCGTCAACGACGTCTCCGGGCTCGAGGATCCGGAGATGCGCTTCGTCGTCGCCGACCACGACGCGAGCCTGGTCGTGATGCACAGCGTCGACGCCCCCGTCGTTCCGGATCGGGAAGTCGCATACGACGACGTCGTCGAGGACGTGATCGACCAGCTCCGCGAACGGATCCTGCTGGCCGAGAAGGCCGGCCTCGAGCGCGAGGACGTCATCGTCGACCCCGGGATCGGGTTCGCCAAGTCGGCCCCCGAGAGCTTCGAGCTGCTCGACCGGCTCGGGGAGTTCCGGGCGCTGGGCTGCCCGATCCTGTTCGGCCACTCTCACAAGTCGATGTTCGCACACGTCGGCCGCGAGGCCGGCGAGCGCCTCGAGCCGACCGTCGCGGCCAGCGCGCTCGCGGCCGACCGCGGTGCCGACCTCGTCAGGGTCCACGACGTCCCCGAGAACGTCGCCGCGGTGCGTACGGCGCTCGCGGCGCGGGATCCCGACCGCTTCGAGCCGTAGTCGGCAGCGCAGTTGCCGGTCCAAGCTTCAACTGTCCGGACGCGGTACTGGTCGTGAGCGCAGCGTGCTCGAGGCTAATCTATGACAGACGAATACGATCACGATCTGGAGGCCGAGGAGCTCGAGGAACTGGCCGACGACCCGATGGACGCGGCGCGCGAGATCGCGGGCGAGAGCGCTCGCGACGGCCGTCTCGCCGTCGTCAGCGGCGGGCTCATGCTGCTGTCGACGCTGCGATCGGTCGCCCGCGGCCAGCTTCGCGCGATCCCGAAGGCGGCCGTCGGCGCCGGCCTCGTCGGGATCGGGCTCCGACAGCGTCGAACGTCGGAACCGACGACGTTCGAACCCGACCTCGACGAGGTCGAGGGCGAGACCGAGGGCAAGGAGACGAGCGACGAGGCCGCCGCGGCGGCCGAACGGCCCGACGCCGGCCAGGAGTCACAGATCGACGCCGAGGGCAACGTCGACGAGGAACCACAGCTGGGCGAGGCCGACGACGACGATAGCGGCGAGATCGAGTTCACCGACGATCCCGAGGAGGGCGAGCCGCGGTCGAAACCCAGCGCCGACACGGACGACGAGGATCCCCGCCGGACCACCGACGACGAGAAAACGGAGGTCGACGTCTCCGAGACCGCGATGGCCGAGGAGACCGCCGAGGCGACGGGGCCGGATCCCGAGCAGGCCCAGCCGACCCAGACCGACTCGACGGAACCCGAGGAGACGCCCGAGGAGGACGCCTCGGACATGAAGGTCGACCCCGACGAGGACGAGTCGGACGAAAACAACTGACGTCACGCGTTCGGCGGTAACTCTCCCGTTCTCCCTCGCCCCTTTCGATGGACTCGACAGGCACCCTCCGATACTACGCCCGGGAACTCGGGCGACGCCTCGCTCACTACGCCGAGAAGCGTCGCCACGGCTACCGGCGAGCGGGATCGCTCGAGGACGCCGCCGATCGGATCCTCGCGACGCGGGCCGAGCGCGGCCTCGAGTCCGGCGGGCACTTCCACGGCGTCTGGCCCCGGGACCTCTGTTTCGCAGCGCCGGGGCTCGCGGCGGCGGGATATGGCGATGTCGTCGCCGAGACCGGCGCCCGGCTCCTCGAGCGGCTCGCGGAATCGGACGTCTTCTACACCGACTTCCACTCCGGCTACAGCGCCGCGACGCCGGCCGAGGGCGTCGACACCGTCCCCGCGGTCGTGCTCGCGCTGGACGCGGTCGGACGGCTCCGCGAGCACGCCGACGCCGTCGCTCCCCTCGTCGCGCGCCACCGCGAGCGGTTCGTCGAGAACGGGATCGTCACCGGCTCGGGAAGCTCCTGGTGGGATTCGGCCGCGGCCCCGAGGGAGACGTACAACACCGCGATCTGGCTGGCGGCGATCGAGGCCCTCGAGGGTCGCGGGCTCGAGACCGCCGGTGTAGCCCCGGCGAGGATCCGGGACGGGCTGGATCGCCTGTGGAACGGCCGGTACTTCGACGAGCGCCGCGGTTCGGCGGTCCTCGCCTGCGACGCGAACGTCGTCCCGCTGTACTTCGGCCTCGTCGGCGACGACCGCGCGCGATCGATCGCCGACGCGCTCGCGGGTCTCGAGACGCCGACCGGTCTGTGCATGCGCGAGCGACCGTTCGGGGTCGGCGAGGTCCACCCGTTCTTCGCGCTCCACCGGGACTACCACTACCACGTCTGGCCCTGGAACAGCCTCATGTACGCCAACGGCCTCGAGCGGTACGGGCTCGAGGAGCGGGCCCGCCGAGAGGTCGAGCGGATCGAGCGCGTCATGGCGCCGTACGGCACCTTCCTCGAGGTGCTCACGCTCGAGGGCGAGCCGTACGTCAAGCGAGGGTACGCGAGCGCCGAGGAGTTCACCGTCGCTGCGGCGCTGTGGCGGGAGTTCGTCGATCGACCGGGCTGAACCGGCGGCGGTCGGCGCCGGCCAGTCGCTCGCCGTTCGTCCGGGAAGGCGGACAGTTTCGCTCGCGGAGCGGTTTTGCTCGCGGCAAATCGGGCTCCGTGTCACAGATTGTCGCAATATACACCGTCGTTCGCGACGATATCGTCACAGATAGCGGAGATATTACCCGCTGCCTCCGACGCTATCGACAAGCGTTAAGTGCGGCGGTCCGAAGAACCCAAACGAATGTCGACCGAACGATGGAGCCGGGGCGTTGCGGCCGTTCGATCCCGCTGGACGGACCTCGAGCGCGACTGGCAGAGCGTCGCCGTCGGAGCCGTGACGGTGGCGGCGATCGCCGCCTTCGAGCTGCAGATCCCCTGGTAGCGAGATGTCGGCCACGCGGTACCTTCCGGGGCTGGCAGCGCTCTTTTTTGGGGCCGTTCTCGCCCGGGGCGTCGAACTCACGCTCGGATTCAACCACCTGCTCGTCGCCATCGCGCTCGGGTTCGTGCTGGCGAACGCCGTCGGCGTCCCCGATCGGCTCGCGCCGGGAATAAACACCCACAAGATCTGGCTGGGCGCCGGCATCGTCCTCATGGGCGCGTCGCTGACCCTCGAGACGGTGCTCGAGGTCGGCGGGCTCGTGTTGCTGGTCGTCGTCGGCGTGACGACGCTGACGATCCTCGTCGTCGAGTTGCTCGCGCGCAACGTCTTCGGGCTCGCCGACCAGCTCGGCTCGCTGCTGGCGGCCGGCTCGGGGATCTGTGGCGTCTCGGCGGTCGTCGCAGTTGCCGGCGCGATCCGGGCCCGGGAGGAACAGATCGCCTACGCCGCGGCGACGGTGTTGTTGTTCGACGCGATCACGATCGTCGTCTACCCGATCGTCGGCGACCTGCTCGGGCTCTCCGACGTCGTCTTCGGCGTCTGGGCCGGCGTCAGCATGTTCTCGACGGGGCCGGTCGTCGCGGTCGGGTTCGCCTACTCCGAGGTCGCCGGCCAGTGGGCGACGATGACAAAACTCGCCCGGAACGCCCTGATCGGCGCCGTCGTCATCGCCTACGCGAGCTACTACGCCCGATCGGGATCGGCGGGTCGCCCCTCCCTGCGAACCCTCTGGGACGAGTTCCCGAAGTTCGTGCTCGGCTTTCTCGCCCTCGTCGCGCTGGCGAGCGCCGGGGTCTTCTCGCCGGGCCAACAGGCCTCGATCGAGAACGCCTACAACTGGCTGTTCGTGCTCGCGTTCGTCGGGCTCGGCACGGAGATTCAACTCGCTGAACTCCGGAGTACGGGAGTGACGCCTGCACTCGTCGTGTTGTTGGCGTTGCTCGTCGTCAGCACCGTTTCGCTTGGAGTACTACTGGTGGCTCTTTAGCCGAGACCCGGAACGCCGGGACGGTCGTGTGGTCACTTTTCGTTTGAGATATCGGCAAAAAGTTCAGTTGCCGTCGATTCGGATTTCCTCCGCTTCGGCGATCAAAACGGACGCTCACGGTATCGGCCCACCGTCGGCGAATCGCGCGGGCGAATCGAGTCACTGGAGGTCGATCCGGTATCGGCCTGACCGCCCTCCTTACCGGCACTTCTACGGCGGTTCGGCCGATAGCGAACGACGGAGAGTGAGCAACGATCGCATTCGCTGGAAAGTATTGCCTATTTCAAGTTGTACACTGGAGAATTGCAGGGGAAGGAGGCCATACAAGTTTCTAGTGTATAGGCGGTGGTAGAGATGACACGGAACTACTCGCGTCGTTCTTTGCTCGGAGCACTCGGAGCCGGATCCGCAGCCGCACTCGCCGGCTGCACGTCCGACTCCGACTCTGCGGTTCGGATCTCCGGCGGCGTCGGTCCGTTGCCGATGGTCGAAGTCTGGGCGGACATCTACGAGGACGAATCGGACACGTCGTTCGACATCTCGGGTGGCGGTACGGGAGCCGGCGTTTCGGACGTGCTTAACGATCAGGTCGACATCGCGATGATGGGACGCGAACCCGAGGAAGCGGAGATCGATCAGGGACTGTTCGCCGTCCCGATGCTCATCGACACCGTCGTCGGCACGGTGAATCCCGACAATCCCGTGATCGACGAACTCGACGAGAACGGGTTGACGCGGGAGGACCTCGAGGCGATCTTCACCCGGGAGGTCGAAACCTGGGGCGAGGTCGTCGGCAACGACGTCGACGAGGAGATCGTCGTCTACGGCCGATCCGACGCCTCAGCGGCTTACAAGAAGTGGGGCGACTTCCTCGGCGGCGAGGACGACGCATACACCGAGAGCGAACTCGAGAGCCTCTCGGACGAGAACCACAGCGGCGATCAGGCCGTCGCGGAGGCCATCGGCCGAACCGAGAACGCGATCTCGATGAACAACATCAACTACGTCTACGACCTCTCGAGCGGGGAACTCGAGGGCGACGTTCGGCCGGTTCGACTCGACAGCGACGGCGACGGACTCTCCGAGGAGGAGGACTTCTACGACACCCGCGATGAGTTTCTCGAGGCCGTCGAGGAGGGCGAGTATCCCGCGCCGCCGGCCCGCGAGATGTTCCTGGCGTCGAACGGCGATTTCGACGAGCGGTCCGAGGAGTTCGTGGAGTGGGTCCTCTCGGACGGTCAGGAGTACGTCCGGGACAACGGCTACGTCCCGCTCGAGGAGGATCGACTCGAAGAGGCACAGGAAGAACTCGAGGCGGGGCCCTAACCTGACCGATGGGCGAGACGACAGAGCCGACGGGATCGGAGCGACGAAGCGAGCGCCTCGGGAAACGCCTCCGCCGGGAACGACTCAGCAGCTACTGGTTCACCGGTGCCGGTTACTTCGCGATCGCGATCTTCGCGCTGATCGTCCTGACGCTGGTCTACGAGACGCTACCGCTGCTCTCGGACTACTCGCTGGTCCAGATGCTGACCTCCTCGAACTGGGACCCCGCACAGAACGAGTTCGGCTTCCTGCCGGCGATCGTCGGCACGATCTACGTAACGGCGCTGACGATGCTCATGGGGACGCCGATCGCGATCCTCGCGGCGATCTACATCGCCGAGTACGCCGAGGGCCGGAGCAAGGTGTTCGTCTCGTCGTTTATCGACGTTCTCGCGGCGATCCCGAGCGTCATCTTCGGACTGGTCGCGCTGATCGTCGTCGTTCCGTTCGTCGGGGATTACCTCGCGCCGGCAGTCGGCTCGGGTGCAACCGGGCTCGGGATCTTCACTGTCAGTCTCGTTATGGCGATCGTCGTCACACCGTTTATGATCTCACTGGCCGTCGAGTCGCTCGAGGCCCTGCCGGACGAGCTGCGCGAGTCCTCGCTGGGCGTCGGCGCGACGAAGTGGGAGACGATCCGCTCGGTTCTGCTGCGAGCCGCGGGACCGGGGATCTTCTCGGCGGTCCTGCTCGGATTCGGCCGGGTGTTCGGGGCGACCATCGTTCCCGCCATGCTGATCGGCGGTCAGACGCAGATTCCGGACTCGCCGTTCGCGACCGGCCAGACGCTCCCGACGCTGATCGTCAACGACTTCGGAGAGCTGATGTCGCTCCCGATCACCCAGTCGGCGCTCATCTTCGTCGGGCTGATGCTCGTCGTCGTCGTCTGGCTGTTTAACTTCAGCGCAATGGTCGTCCGGAGCCGACTCCAGCGGAGGTGGCAGTACTGATGGATCGCTACGCGAAACAGCGGCTGTTCGGCCACCTCGCCCGCGGTGCGACCGCGCTCGTCGTCGCCGTCATGGTACTGGTCGTCGCCGTCACCATCTTCCGGGGCGGTCGCGCGTTCCTGACCGATCCGGCGATCGCGATTACGCCACCCGGGTCGCGCTACATGCTCGAGGCCGACGGCGGCTTTCTGCACGCCGCGCTCGGCAGTATCCTGATCGTCGTCCCGGCGACGGTCGTCTCCGGCCTGCTCTCGCTCTCGACGGCGGTTTACCTCCAGAGCGACTACTCGAGCGAACGGTTCTCCGATCTCGTGAACATGTTCCTCAACGTCCTCTGGGGGACGCCGCCGATCGTCTACGGGGTATTCGTCCTGACCGTGATCATCGCCGTCGGCTCGAGGACGAGCCTGTTCTTCGGGATCGTCGCCATCGCGATCTTCCAGTACCCGATCATGACCCGATACGCCGACGAGGCGCTGCGTTCCGCACCCGATACGGTCAAAGAGGCCAGCTACGGACTGGGTGCCACGCGATTCGAAACCGCGCTGATAACCGTTCGAGCGGCGCTGCCCGGTGTCGTCGCCGGCCTCATCATGGGCTTCGCTCGCGGGATCGGCGACGCGGCGACGGTCCTGTTTACGGCGGGTCGAAGCACGCAGATGCCGGCCGGTCTCTTCGAGCCGGCGACGACGCTGCCGGTGCTGATCTTCGATCAGGCGATGTCTTTTAACGCCGAGGTCCGTTCACATGCGTATGCGGCGTCGTTCGTCCTCATCGTCGCCGTGCTCGGACTGATACTGATCTCGAAGCTGCTCGCGGGACGCTACGCGCGGTACGCCCCAGGAGGACGCCACTCATGACACCGAACGCTGCACTCACCACCGAGAACCTCGCCGTAACGTACACCGGAAACCGAGAAGTAGAGGCCCTCAAGGGCGTCTCGGTCGAGTTTACCGAGAACAACCTCACGGCGATCATCGGCCCCTCCGGCTGTGGCAAGTCGACGCTGCTGAAGGCGCTGAACCGCCTCCACGAGATCCAGCCCAACGTCGAGATCACCGGCGACGTCTACCTCGGCGACGAGTCGATCTACGACACTGACGACCCGGCACCGGAGATCCGTCGGCGGGTCGGCTACGTCCCCCAGACGCCGACGGCGCTCCCGCTGTCGATCTACAACAACGTCGCCTACGGGGCGAAGATCCACGGCGACTACTCGAGCGACGAACTCGACGACCTCGTCGAGACCTACCTGCGGAAGGTCAACCTCTGGGACGAGGTGAAGGATCGGCTGGACGACCCCGGCGCCGAGCTCTCGACGGGGCAGATCCAGCGGCTCTGTCTCGCCCGCTCGCTGGCCGTCGAGCCCGAGGTCCTGCTCTGTGACGAGGTTACCTCCGCGTTGGACCCGATCTCGGCCGAGCAGGTCGAGGAGACGCTCGAGGACCTCAAAGAGGAGTACACGATCGTCATGGTTACCCACAGCATGGACCAGGCGAAACGGCTCGCCGACGACGTGATCTTCCTCTATCTGGGCGAACTCGTCGAGGCCAACGACACGCGGTCGTTCTTCGAGAACCCCCAGCACGAGCGGACCCAGGAGTTCGTCAAGGGCCACACCGCGGTCGACTACGACGACGAACCCGACGAGGAGTCGGTGACGGACGAACGCCCCGTCGCCACCAGGTGACATCCTCCCCGGCGTAAACGCCGGGGCTTCCCGTACCGCAGGTGGGATATTTGCCGGTCTACGACACGACTTGTTCTCTCGTCTGAAACGTCCCGCTTTCGCGGTCGAACAAGTGTGTCGATGGCTGTGCCACACAGCCGTTACTCCTATCCTCACCGTGAGGACTCGGAGTTATCTTCTGTCGCATGTTCTCCGCTCCGTTACAATCTGCGTTGGCCACCAACTCACACGACGAACACACGTACAACCCACGTTCCACACGGTTCGACTTCGTGTCGTCTCCACACGCTGAACACGTCTTTGACGTGTCCCACTCGTTCTCTTTTAGCACCTCGACACCACGTATCTCGCCTTTGTACGCGAGATACTGGTAGATGCGGTCGAACGCCCACGTGTGGAGTTTCTTGTTGCCAGTCTTCCCCCAGTCCGACTCTCGCACCTCTTCAGGCCAACTCACTGCGAGCGTTCCAACACCGCGTTCGACACACTCCGTGATGATGGTGTCCGTCAGCGTGTGGTAGAAGTGTGTCTCACGGTCAGCGAGTTTTCTACGCGCCCACATCGACTTCTCCGACGGGCCGTTCTCACCTTCCGTGTCGTACTCAGCGCGGGTGAAGTAGTGTTTGTCTTGTTTGAGCGAGTTACCGGGGTAGAGAACGTACTCGTCGGGGAATGCGACCGTGGCGATGTTCGTGAGGCCGAGGTCGATGCCTGCCACTTCATCACCTGCGGAGTCGTTGGTTTCGAGTTCGACTTTGCAGACGAAGTGTAGTTCCCACTCATCACCAGTCCAGACGGCGCGAACGTTTTGCACCTTGTTGACTTCCGAGAGGTCAACGTCCGGCCGGGTCTGGTATTCGCAGAGGATGAAGTCTGAGCGGTGTTCTTTGAGGTTTTTGCCTTTTGAGAGTCGGACGCGATTGTTTTCGGGGTCGTGTTTGAACCCGTCTTCCTTGAACGTGACCGTACTCTTGGGACGGGTGTCGCCGTGTTTGCGGTAGCCGGGGGGATTCGCCTCGTCGAACTTGTGTCGCAGGTCGAACCACGACTGGAAAGCGTCAGAAAGTTCTTCAATGACTTTCTGACTGGATTGGGCGTTCAGGTCTTTCCAGCACGCTTGGTTCTTCATGTACGATTTCAGCACGCCTTCGTCCGGGATTTCGCTGGTCGCGTACCAGATGCGGTCTGCTGTCCAGCGTGCGACGTTCCAGATTTTCGAGGCGGAATCTCCGAGCGAGTTGAGGCCGTCGCACACCTGTTGGTGGTTCTGGATGGAACCAACGTAGGTGCGTGTGACCTCAATCGCCATACATAGTCTATGTAGACAAACCTACTTAATGGCTCGGGGTAGCGTTGAATATCCGGTCTGCTATCGAGCGGTGGATTTCGGAGTCGAGTGACGCGATTCACGCCCGCCCTAAAGGGCGGGATTCTCTCGCTGTTGAGAGAGAGGGACGGGGGCTTTCGCGGTACTCACTCCAGAAGCAGATCTTGCCCACACGAACATAGGGGATTACCACGCCCTCCCCAACCGATTCGTTCGGTCGCGTCGCTCCCTCATACGGACTATTGTAGTTCTGTACCGGTGATCGCTGTCCCCGCCCGAGCGATCACCGGTAGAACGCTACAACAATCCGTATCACTCATCCCTCGCGCAGCGTCGTCGACCACCCTCGTTCGCACTCGGGCGACCGACAGCGCGCGCCTCCGCCGGAAGGGTGATCGAATCGACGTAATACGTAGCTCACCTGTACTGGCCGTATACACGACTGCTGCATGCCGAAAAGCGGAGGGAAGGTACGTTCGAGAGCTCTCAGTTCGTACTCACGATCTTGATCACGTCACCCTCCTCGAGCTCGTACCCCTCTCCGACCTCACGACTCGATTTCGCGTCGACGGCGTGGAGGTAGCCGTCGCCGATGTCGGAGTGGACGGCGTAGGCGAGATCGACCGGGGTCGAGCCCTGCGGGAGCAGGAAGGCGTCGGGCAGGACGTTGCCGCTGCCGTCGGACCACTTCGCGGCGTCCTCGACGGGGTAGGCGGTGAGGTGCTCGAGCAGGTCGTACACCGCGTAGTCCAGCGCCCCCTGGACGCCGGTGCCGTCGTACTCGGCCATCGTGTCGGCGAGCCCCTCGAGGGCCTCGCGCTGGGCGTCGCTGACGTCGGCGCCGATCTCGAGGGTCTCGTCGCCGGGATCGTAGTCGACGAGGCCGTTCTCGGCAGCCCGGCGCAGAGCGAGTTCGCCCTCCGCGGTGGTCGGAATCACGGGCTTGTCGAGCTCGAGCAGTTTCTCGACGTTCTCCTGGGGCGCGACGTCGATCTTGTTCGCGGCGACGACGATCGGCTTCGTTCGCTGGCGGATCTCGCGGGCCAGCGCCTCGCGGTGGTCGTCGGTCCACTCGCGGGGATCCTCGGGGTAGTCAATCTCCCGGAGCGTGCGGGCGACGTCGGTCGGCGAGGCGCCGAAGCCGGTGAGCATCTCCGCGAGGGCGTCGTCGATATCGAAGCCGGGCGAGCGCGACTGGCGTTCGATCGACTCCCAGTTTCGCTCGACGATGTCGGCCAGCCAGAGGTCCATTTCTTCCTCGACGAAGTCGATGTCCTCGAGCGGATCGTGTTCGCCGATATCGACGGGTTCGCCCTTCTCGTTGGTCCCGCCGGAGGCGTCGATCACGTTGACGATCACGTCGGCGTTGGTGAGTTCGTCCAGAAACTGGTTGCCGAGCCCCTTTCCCTCGTGGGCGCCGGGGACGAGTCCGGCGACGTCGATCAGCTCGATCGGGACGTAGCGCTTGCCGTCCTCGCAGTTGTCGGCGGTACAGCGTTGTTCGCGCTCGAGACAGGGACACTCCGTGCGGACGTAGCTCACCCCCCGGTTGGCGTCGATCGTCGTGAACGGGTAGTTGGCGACGTCGACCTCCGCCATCGTCGCCGCGGTGTAGAACGTGGACTTGCCGGCGTTCGGCTTTCCGGCAAGCGCGATCGAGAGCATGACTCCCCGTAGCACCGTCCGTTCAAACTGTCTTTCGATTCGGGCCCTCGAAATCGGCCGCTCGACCCTCGGCGTCGCGTCTCCGCGCACTTTCATTTGAAGGAAGCAGACTGAACAAAAGGGCTACCTCACGGCCGCATATGCAGTACGACGACTTCATCGGCGAGGTCCAGCAGCGAGCACAGCTCGACTCCCGTGAAGCCGCACTGAGCATCTCCCGGGCGACGCTGACGACGCTCTCCGAGCGCATCGATCCCGGGCAGGCCGAGAACCTGGGCGCACAGCTGCCCGACGAGCTCGCCCGACACCTCAAGGCGGTCGACGACGCCGAACGGTTCGACCACGGGGAGTTCGTCGACCGCGTCGGCGGCCGGGAGGAGATCGACGGCGCGGACGCCGCCGACACCGCCTTCCACGCCCGCGTCGTCGTCGACGTCCTCGACGAGGCCGTCACCGGCGACGCGCTCGAGGACGTCAAGAACCAGCTGCCGACCGACGAGGGGTACGACGACCTCTTCGAGGTCGCGGAAAGCGAAGGCAGCCCCGCCTAGAGCTCGACGGCCATCATCACCTCGTCGACGTACTCGCCGTCGATCTTGTAGTGGCCCTCGCGGACGGCCTCGACCTCCCAGCCGTGGCCCTCGAGGAACTCGACGGCCGCCTCGTTGGTCGACGGGATGCTCTGGTACACCCGCTCGTAGCCCTGCGAGGCCGCCCACTCCAGGCCGCGCTCGAGCAGGTGGCCGCCGAGGCCGTGGCCGCGATACTCCTCGAGGA
>NZ_JBLRWX010000036.1:6585-34183 GCF_047921035.1 Natronococcus sp. | reverse complement strand
GCAAACTGCTCGCTTCGCTCGCAGTTTCTACTGGGCGAACAGCCGTCCGAGACGCGCGACAGCGCGTCTCTCTGCGGGACGACGATCGAAGCGCGAGCGTAGCGAGCGGTGAGTGAGTCGTCTGTACTTATCGTTAATCAGGTAGCCGCAGAAAGGGTATGTGAACTGTCCTATGACCCCGAGTACAGTAATATTCTCAAGTTCGGTGTTTCGTCTCGTCGATGTTCCCTGAGCGTTTATGTACACCGAGAACGTGTTTTCGAACGATGAGAACCTGGAAGGAGGCGACTCTCGACGACTCTCTTCCACTCGAGAGACTACAGGAGGTGTTTCAGGAACACGAGATCCGGCTGGCGATCCTGTTTGGATCTCACGCGAGCGGAGAGACCCATTCTCGAAGTGACGTCGATCTCGCAGTCGAACTCGAAGGCGTCCAACCGACCGATCCGGAGTACAACGAACGCTTCTTCGGACTGAGTGCCGATCTCAGTGAGACACTCGAGACTAACGGGGTAGATCTCGTGGATCTCTACAGAGCTTCACCGGAACTGGCAGCGACAGTTTTCGACCGCGGAATACTCCTCGTGGGTGAGCCGGATCATGCAACTGCCCTTCGAGACCAGCTGACGGAGACGGAGTCGTCCCCTCAGTCACCGCGTGAACGGTTCGATGCGGCACTAACCAAAATCGACGAACACCTGAGCGGTTCTGCCGTGACAGCAACGGACGGCGAGACGCACAACGAATGACGGGTGAGCTATTCCCGTCGGATCGCCTCAACAGGATCCTGAACGCTGTCGAGACGATCGAGGTCAGCCTGGGAATCCTTGCCCGGAAGCAGTCACTACCCAGAGAGGAGTACTACGCCGACACCGATAGCCAGGATATCGTCGAGCGCAGGTTCGTAAAAATGACCGAGGCGGCGATCGATATCGCTGAGGAACTGGTCAAACACGAGCGGGGCTCACCGCCGGAAAGCAATCCGAAATCGATGCGTGCACTCGAGGAACTCGGCATCCTTTCGGCTTCGACAGCCACCGAAATGGCACAGGGTGCTCGGTTCCGTAACGTCCTCGCACACACCTACGGAGAGATCATCGAGCATGATGTCGTCTACAACGCCTTACAGGACCTTGAACGGTATCGGCAGTTCCTTATCGAGGTCCGTGACTATCTCGAATCCGTCGGCGCGCTCGAGGAGTGATCTATCAACGTTCTATGCCCGATCATCTCTGCTCTGGACACTAACAGCGGTCGCTGAATCGTCGTCCGTATCTTCTACCCGAGGTCAGTCGGGCGGTCTACGCGGCACCTGCAAGCGAATCCTCAGATCGAGTCGAGAAACCGTCTCACTGCTCCGCGAACTGACTGACTCACCGTCCGTCGCTGCTCGAAGAAAACTGAACTGGAGGTCGCGTTACTGACTACTGCTATCGAACGCGCAGCTATTGGTAAGTTCGCCGAGCCCCTCGACCCCGATCGTCACCTCGTCGCCGTCCTCGAGCAACACGGGCGGCTCGCGGTAGACGCCGACGCCCGGCGGCGTGCCGGTGAAGATGAGGTCGCCCGGTTGCAGCGTGAACGCCTGGCTGCAGAACGACACCAGTTCGTCGATGCCGAAGATGAGGTTCGCGGTCGTCGACTCCTGGAGTCGCTTGCCGTTCACCTCGGCCCAGATCTCGAGATCGTGCGGGTCCTCGACCTCGTCCGTCGTGACGAGTTCCGGCCCGATCGGGGCGAAGCCGTCGAGGCTCTTCCCGCGGACCCACTGGCCGTCGCCGTGCTGGAGGTCCCGCGCCGAGACGTCGTTGCCCACGAGGTAGCCCGCGACGTGCTCGAGGGCCTCCTCTTCGTCGACGCGGCGCGCTTCCGTTCCGATGACGACGACGAGTTCGGCCTCGTAGTCGACCTTCTCGGTGAGGTCGGGGTCCCAGCTGATCGTGCTCCCGGGGCCGGTCACGGTCGTCGGGAACTTCGAGAAGAGGACGGGTTCGTCCGGAATCGGGTTGTCGCCCTCCTCGGCGTGATCCCGGTAGTTGAGCCCGACGCAGACCACCTTCTGTGGATCACCTACCGGCGCGTGTCGCTCGAGGTCGTCGTGTTCGTAGACGCCAACCTCTGTCTCCTCGGCGTGCTCGACGACCAGTTCGGCCTTCCGTCGCCACTCCCAGCCGGCCAGCAGTTCGGTGCTCGAGCGAGGGAGGTCGACGCCGGCGGCGTCGCCCGCTTCGGCGAGGTTGACGACCGTCTCTTCGTCCGTCCTGGCGCCGCACCAGGGCTGTTCCCCGTCCGTCGTCGCGTATCGTCCGAGTCGCATCGTGAGTGAATTGGTGAGGTAGGTTACTCGAGGTCGACCCCGGCCTCGTCGAGCAGCCGTTCGCCGGATTCGACGAAGCGGTCGAACTCCTCCTCGACGAGCGGGTTGTGCAGTTCGCCGTCGCGCTTGACCGGTTCGCCGTCGACGAGCACCGTGTCGATGTGGGACGGATCGGACTGGAAGACGACGGTCTGGACCGGGTCGTGACACGGCGCGGTCATGAAGTCGTCCGTCCGGATCATCACGATGTCCGCCCGCTTGCCGGGGGTGAGCGTCCCGATTTCGTTCTCCATGTTCAACGCCCGCGCGCCCTCGATGGTGGCCATCTCGAGGGTGTCCCGCGCGGTCGTCTGTACCTCGGTGACCTCCGAATCGCCCTCGAGGATCGCCTGGTTCTCGAACATCCGCTGGACCTGCAGGCCGATCCGCATCTGCGTCGCCATGTCGCCGCTGATGTCCGAGCAGACGTCGACGCCCCACGCCGGCCGGCCGCCGGCCTCGAGGACCTTGCCGGTGACGGGGATGCCGTGGCCCATCTGCATCTCGACCTCCGGCGTCGCCGAGAACGAGACCCCCTGCTCGACGGCGTGGTCGATATCCTCCTGAGAGAAGTGGTTTCCGTGAGCGACGTTGACGTCCGGGCCGAGCATGTCGTGGAGGCAGCCAAAGCCCTGGTAGTCGTCGCCGTAGACCGACGAGGGCCAGCACGCGGCGCCCATGTGGATCGTGGCGACGGCGTCGAGTTCGCGGGCCAGTTCCAGATCGGCGCGGGCGGCCTCGTCGGTACAGAAGTCCGGCCCCCGGAGCCCGAGCCCGAGCCCGAGCAGGTCGTCGTCGCGGATCTGCTCGGCGTAGAACTCGCGAATTTCCTGTTCGGGAAGGGTGACGTCGCTGTCGAACCACCACGTCGCCGCGTCGTCACCCGGCGGCCCATAGGTGTACACCGCGCGCAGTCCGGTGTCCTGCAGCGCGTCGACGGCCCGCTCGGCGTGCTCGAGCGAGTTGGGGTACGACCAGTCCAGGGCCGTGGTCGTTCCCGTGTAGAGCTTCTCGAAGGCGCCGAAGAGGCCGCCGAGGTACATGTCTTCGGGCTGGTAGAGCCCGGCGATGTTGCCGAGCATGTGGTCGAAGTAGTCGCCCATGAGCGACCAGTCCCCGGCGATACCCCGTACCTGGGTCTGGGCGAGGTGGATGTGCGAGTCGACGAACCCCGGCAGCACGATGTGGTCGGTGGCGTCGATCTCCTCGGCGTTCGACGCGTTCAGCCCGCGTCCGATCTCGCCGATCTCGCCGTCCTCGATCAGCACGTCCGCCTCCTCGAGTTCGCCGATCTCGGGATCGAGCGAGACGACGGTTCCGCCCCGGATGAGTGTTCCTGTCATGCGCAGTCCGACAGACTGACCGCGGGGACAAAAGTTTACCGTCTGGTAAACTCCCTCCGCCGGAGCAATCGAACTATATATCGTTCGAACGGAGTAACCGTATGAGCGAGTCCGACGGAACCGCCGCCGACAAGGACACCGAGGAGGTGATCATGGAGGCGACGTTCCGTGCGATACGCGAGCACGGGTACGCGGATCTCAGGATGCGCCACATCGGCGACGAGATGGAGCTGACCCGACAGGTGATCCACTACCACTTCGAGGGGAAGTACGATCTCATGGCCTCGTTTCTCGAGTACGTCATCGACCAGTACGAGGGAAGCGTCGACGTCGCGCGGGACGCGGACCCGCGAGCGGAACTCGAGGCCCGAATCGATCAGTGTCTGTTCGGGCCCGAGTTCGGGGAGTTCACCCACTGGGACCGGATGAAGGTGTACCACGAGCTGTACACCTACGCGCAAAACGACGAGCAACACCGGGAGATCTTCAACGAGCACTACGAGCGGATTCGTGGCAGCATCGTCGAGGTCGTCGAGGACGGCATCGAACGGGACATCTTCCGCGACGTTGACGCCGAACGGATGGGCCAACTCATCACCGACGTGATTCACGCCGCTCGCGGACGGCGAATCTCGCTCGGTCACGACGACGCCCCCGACGAGGCGCGTCGAGCGATCCACGAGTTCGTTCTCGATCCGCTGTGTCTCGACGAGAACGGCGACCAGGACTCGTAATCGTCGGCGTGTGCCGCTGACGACGACGGCTTCGCCGAGGGGATCCCGACCGTCGATATTCGATACTGTTATTTTGGCGTTGAATAACACACACGTATGCGACGACGGACGATACTCGGGAGCGCCGGGGCGACGCTCTCGATCGCGCTGGCCGGCTGCGGTGACGACGAGGAGCCACCCGACGGGAGCGACGAGTCCGGCGACGACGGCGACGAATCCAACGACGACGAGCCCGACACGGACGAGCCCGGCAACGAAAGCGACGACCCAGCCGACGGCGCCGACGACGACGAGCAGGTGTACGAGGACGACTCCATCGAGGGGGACGTAACCCTCTCCGGGGACGCGGGCGAGTCGCTGTCGGCTCGACGCCACACCTACACCTGGGCCGGCGAGCCGCCGGCCGATAGCTGTCACGTCCACGTCGAACTCGAGAACGAGGGCGACGAGAGCCCCCCGCTCGAGATCGAGGCGCGGATCTACGACGAGGATGACGCCGAGCTCTCGAGTACTCGCTACGCCGACGAGACGGCTCCCGAACCGGGCGATACCGCGGTCTACTCGGTGTCGCTCAGCAACTGCGAGGAGACTGCCACGTACGAACTCGAGATCGGGGACGGCGACGCGGGCGACGACGCGGACGACGAGAGCGACGACGCGGACGGGCTGACGATCGACGACTTCGAGGCGTACGGGGGCGGCGACCTCGATGGTCCGTGGACGCTCGACGGGACCGGCGACGCCGACGTCTCCTCGAGCGCGGCCCTCCACGAGAACTCGAGCCAGGGGCTCCGACAGGACGGCGACTCGAACGTCCGCTCGTTCCCCGGGCAGGGGCTTCCGAACTACCCCGAGGACGGCCGCGAGGTCTCGGTGCTCATGCGGCCCGATTCGGACACCTTCCAGCCCTGGATCCTCGTCGGAATGGAGGAGGACGTCTGGTCGACGCAGACGCCGGGCTGGCGGCTCATCGTCGACCCGAACGGCGGAATCCGGATCGCTCGAGAGACCGGGGGCGGCGCCGAGATCCTCGCGGAGAACTCGACGCTGCCGAGTCTGGTCGACGAGACCGTCGACTGCCGGTTCGTCCTCGACAGCTCCGAGGGGGTCGAGTTCCGGATCCAGGACCTCGGCGGCGCGACGCTCGGCTCGGTGAGCGCGGCCGAGACGGACGGCATCGACGACGAGATGAGCATCGGTTTCCGATCGTCGGAGGGCGTCGACTGGGACTGGCCGCGGCTCGTCGACGGGGAGTAGCGATAGCGCCAGCAGCTGTTGTGGATCTCGTGCGACCACGGCGATCCGCTCGTCCGGACTCGAGGGCCTCGTATCGCCTTGACATAATTGCGGCGGGATCTGCCGGGACGACCGGCAGCTTCGGGCCGACCGGTTTTGCTCCCGGGGCGTCTGGTATCGGTATGCTGATCGGAACGTTTCAGCTCGAGGCCGCGGCCTTCGCTCTGGAGGAGACGCTCGAGGCGCTCCCCGAACTCGAGGTCGGAGCCGAGCGGATCGCCGCCCACGGCACCGCGTGGATAATGCCCTGCATTTGGGTCGCCGCCGACGACTACGGTGCGGCCGACGACGCGATCACGAACGACTCGTCGGTCGAGTCGATCGTCGAAACGGCGGAGTTCGAGGACGAGAAACTGTACGACATCCGGTGGAGCGACGACGTCGTCGACCGGATCAACGCGTTCATCGATCGGGAGGCGACGATCCTGAACGCGCAGGCCACCGCCGGCGCGTGGGAGCTGCGTGTTCGGTTCGCGTCCCGCGATCAGTTCGACCGATTCCGTGAACTTCTCAACGAGCGGGACTACTCGTTCGGACTCGTTTCGCTCACCCGTCCGGACGAGACGCGCCACTCGGTCGGGAAGCTGACTCCCGCACAGCGGGAGGCCCTCCGCGTCGCGAAGGAGCGGGGCTACTACGAGGTTCCGCGTCGGGTTTCGACGCGGGAACTCGCGGCCGAACTCGAGATGTCCCACCAGAACCTCTCGGGTCTGCTTCGCCGGGGAACCGAGAAACTCATCGACGAAACGCTCGACACCTCGGCCCGTATCCGACGGTGATCTGACCTGGTTGGGTACTTAAAAGGTTTCCAGCGCAACCACCAGTCGCATCCTCGAGACGCTCCTTGCTCCCGGTATGGGCGAGACGCGGAACGCGGCCCCCAGCGAGCGGATCGTGCTCGAGGTCGCGAAACGAACCGACAGGGAGCCGACGGAGATGCCACCGCTGTTCGAAACGATCGATCCGGAGGCGCTGGATCGACTGTTCCGGAGCGAGGGAGGTGTGCCGGACGGTCTTCCGGTACGACGGTCACGAGGTGACCGTATCGGGTCCCGACCGAATCGCCGTTCGAGAGGTGGAAGACGAACGCTCCAGCGGAGAGAACGGCCGAATCGGCGAGAAGCGGTTCGGCTCGAGATGAACGAGAATCGAACGGTAACGCTGTACTGCGAGGTCTGTGGCTGGAAAGCCCGCACTCCCGACGGCAGAGATCCGACGGAGGGAAGCAATCTGGCCGTCGAACACTTCCTCAGTACGGGCCACACGCCTATCAGACGACGATACTATGGATAAGCCGAAACCGACCCGAGCGAGGGGACGTACCGACGCGCCGGGGGACGACCGTCCCGGCGGTACCAGCCCCTCGTTCGACGTTTTGCTCGTCGAGGACAACCCCGGCGACGTGCGTCTCGTGCGGGAAGCGTTCCGGGAGGTCGGGTTCGACGCGGATCTCTACGTCACGTCGGACGGCGTCGAAGCGATGGCGTTTCTGAACGAGGAGGAAACTCCGTCTCCCGACGTCGTACTGTTAGATTTGAACCTTCCTCGAAAGGACGGGCTCGACGTCTTAGCCGATATCAAAGGCGATCCTGCGAGAAAGCGGCTGCCCGTCCTCATGTTGACCAGTTCGACGGCGGCCGAGGACGTTCAACGATGCTACGAGCACCACGCGAACGCCTATCTGACAAAACCGATCGATCCGGGCGAGTTCGTCAGAATGATTGAATCGGTCGCGGAGTTCTGGACTCGGCGTGTTCGATTACCCTCCGACGCGTGATCCTCGTTGCCACGAACCGAGTACAGAGCGGAGACGTCGACGACGTCCGGACCGTCTCAGCTATCGCCGTCGGTCTCGAGTTCGAACTGCTCGTTCTCGGCGACCTTGTTGAGCACGATGCTGGTGTTCGACTGTTTGATGTCGGGATCCGTGACCAGCGCCTTGATCTGGTCGTTCATGTCGTCGGTGTCCTTGAATTTCCCGACCGCGACGATGTCGTAGTCTCCGGTGACCTCGTAGACGGACATCATCTGCTGGTGGTCACGCAGCGTCTCCGTGATTTCGGCGAGCGCGCTCCCCTCGGCTTTGAGCTGCATCACCGCGGTCACGTCGTAGCCGGCGGCGTCGTAGTTGACAATCGGCGTGTACCCTTCGATGACGCCCTCGTCCTCGAGGTCCGAGAGGTGGTTCGAGACCGTCGTCACGGAGACGTCGAGCTCTTCGGCCAGGCTTCGAAGGCTGGCGCGGCCGTTCTCGAGCAGTTCGTTGACCAGATCGGTGTCCAGATGTTCGTAGGTCATTAGTCCGAATATTTTTCTCCTTATATTAGGATGTTACGAAAACTGAGCCGGCGAATTCCGGAAAGGATTCAGCCGACTTTATAAGCGCAGATTTGCACTTTCGGGAAATCACTCGCCGACGAGTATCTGTGGACCGTACTGCGTCGATCGAATCGCGAGAGAAAAACAAACAGTGTTGCAGCCACTACCCGCCGATGACAGCGACTCGAGTCGCCCGAACGAGGCGGACAGTCGCCCCTCGAGGCCAGCGGGTAGCCAGCCGGTTGTACGGAACAGCCACAGAAGGACTTCCCAGGGGGAAGACCGGGTGCATGGGTGCAGGGTCGATACCGCTGCATACGAGAGCAGTCGGCGATATAATACAGGCGTTACGGTTTTAGTTGAATAATAACTATTGCTAGTATTATTTGCTCGTATCGGTTGCGCTACGGTTACGGTTCGGCAGTCGCCTCGGACGCTCCGCTGTCGGCCGATCGAGCCGGCCCTACGGCCGCGTTCCGGGGGTTACAACTCGCCTGCGGCCGACCGTCGACGCGTAGTATGACCGACGATACCCACACACAGGACGGGGCTCCCGAACCGGAACGACGCGTGGTCGCCGGCTGGCACGGCCGCTACTACGAGGATTTCGCGGTCGGGGACGTCTACAAGCATCCGTTCGGCCGCACCGTCACCGAGACCGACAACGTCTGGTTTACGAACGTGACGATGAACCTCAACCCGATGCACTTCAACGAGGCGTACGCCGCCGGGACCGAGTTCGGCGAGCGCCTCGTCGACGGCACGTTCGTCATCGCCCTCGCCGTCGGGATGAGCGTGATCGACGTCTCGGTGAACGCAACCGCCAACCTCGGGTACGATCGGGTCCGTCACCACGCACCCGTCTACCACGGCGACACGATCTTCGCGGAGAGCGAGGTCCTCGAGAAGCGAGAGAGCGACTCCCGGGACCACGTCGGCATCGTCACGACCGAGCTCCGAGCGTACAACCAGGACGAAACGAAGGTCCTCTCGCTCGAGCGGACCCCGATGGTGCTCAAACGAGCGTACGCCGACCCGTCCGCCGCGCAGCCGCCCGGATGGCCCGAGGGAATCGGAACCCAGCCGGAGGACTCGTGAGCCGAGATCGTTCGTCGCCGGAGCCGAACCGAGACGGAAGCTCGGCGTTCGAGCGCCTGTCCGACGCGACCGCGGCCGCCGGAGCGGACGCCTTCGTTCACGTCGGCGATCGGTTCGACGACGACCTCCGGTACCTGAGCCGCTTCGCCGGCCCGGATCGGGACTACGCGTTCGTCTATGCCGACGGCCGCGCGACGCTGTGTGCGCCGCGGCTGTTCGCCGACCAGGCCGAGCGGGAGTTCCCGGGCGAGGTCGTCCCTACAAGGGAGTCGTCGGCCTCGAGCGCGGCCGAACGGGCCCTCGAGGAACTCGAGAACCGACTGACCTCACCGCTCGAGGACGCGCGCGTGCTCGCCCTTCCCTCGATGCCCGCCGGAGCGACGCGGACCATCGCCGACGCCGTCGACGAGGTGACCCTCGAGCCGATCGACCTCGGCCGAGCGCGCAAGACGAGCGCGGAGCGGGACCGACACGCGTTCGTCCAGCGGGCGGCTCAGCGGGGGATGGCCAGGGCGGAGGCGGTGCTCGCGGCGGCGACCGTCGAGACCGCCGAGAACGACCGTCGCGACGCACTCCGCTGGCGCGGCGATCCCCTCACGACGGAGCGACTGCGCCGGGAGGTGAACGCGACCCTGGCGAGAGCGGGAGTTCGGGACGCGGCGAACACGGTGATCGGCGCCGGAGCGACCTGTGCGGATCTCCACTTCACCGGCGAGGATCGCATCGATTCGGGCGAGACGGTGTTGCTCGACCTCTCCCCGCGCGGTCCGCGGGGATACTACGCCGACCTCACGCGGACCTACGTCGTCGGCGACGTCGGCGAGTGGGAACGACGGGCCTACGAGGCGGTCCGCGAGGCCCAGGACGCGGCCTTCGATGCGCTCCGCAGCGGTTCCGGGACGCGCGCGGCCGACGTCCACGAGGCCGCGACCGGGAGGCTCGCGGAGTACGGCTTCGAGACCGGCGACGTCGACGTCGGCATGTACCACGGCACCGGCCACGGCGTCGGTATCAGCCTCCACGAGGCGCCGTCGCTCTCGAGCGAGGAGCCGCTCGAGGCCGGCCACGTTGTCACCGTCGAGCCGGGGGTGTACGATCCCGACCGCGGCGGGGTGCGACTCGAGGACCTCGTCGTCGTCACGGCCGACGGCTACGAGAACCTGACCGCGTACCCTCGAACGATCGAACCCGACCCCGAACGAGGTGAGATGGTTTCAGACCAATCCGAATAGGTACAACTCTAATTTTGCCGTTTATGGGATCGTTCCGCTACGAACCGTAATTACAAAGTCGGTCAGGACACTGAACGTGAGAGTACGGCGATTCGATGAGTGAGCAACCTGACGACGACCTCGAGGAGCTGGGGATCGACATCACCGTTCGCGGCCCCGACGGGGAGGAACTCGAGTACGACGACGTCTCGGCGGACGAGGACCTCGAGAGCGGCGTCGCGCCGGCCGGCGCCGACGAGGAGCGCTCGCTCGAGGCGGTGAGCAAACAGTCCACCCGGGACTACCCCGACGACTGGGACCGGCGCCGGCAAGAGGTCTACCGGCGCGACGACTACCAGTGTGCCAACTGCCGGCGTCGCGGCAGCCCCCACGGCGACGTCGAACTCCACGCCCACCACATCGTCCCGAAGTCCCGGGGCGGGGTCCACGAACTCTCGAACCTGATCACGGTGTGTGGGGCGTGTCACACCGCGGTCCACAACAGGGACGCGGTCGCGCCGACCGCGATCCCGCCCGAGGAGCGGGGGAAAACTGCCGGCGGCGAACTCGCGGAAGCCGTCGACGAGATCAAGTCGGTGCGACGGCAGTACCGCTCGTGGAAGCGGCTGTTCAACAAGTTCTTCTGAACTCCTCGAGGCCGACAAGCAAAGTAGCTCCGCGCGAGAGGACAGCGTATGCCACGCGTCCGCGTCCTGAGCACCGGCGGAACGATCGCATCGACCGACGGCGACGGCGGCGCCACGCCCTCGAAGGACGGCGACGACCTCGTCGCGGCGGTTCCCGAACTCGAGGACGTCGCGACCCTCGAGGTCGAGTCCGTCTGCGACGAACTCAGCTTCCACCTCTCCGCGTCGAACGTCGCGTCCCTGGCCCGCGCGGTCGAGCGGGCGGCCGAGGACGGCGTCGACGGCGTCGTCGTCACCCACGGCACCGACACGATGGAGGAGTCGTCGTACTACCTCGACCTGGTGAGCGACGCCGACGTCCCGGTCGTCTTCACCGGCGCGCAGCGACCCGCGGACATGGCGGGCGCCGACGGCCCCGCGAACCTCCTGCAGGCGGTCCGCACCGCGGCCGACGAGCGGTTCACCGAGGGGGCGTACATCGCGTTCGGGAACCTCGTCCACGCGGCCAGGTGGGTGACGAAGGCGCGTGCCGGCCGTCCGGAGGCGTACGCTTCCCCCGACTCGGGTCCGGTTGCCGAGATCACGGCCGACGGACTCTCGCTGCGGCGCGACCCTCGCAGCGAGTCGGTCTCGCTGCCCGCCACCGAGCTGACGGCTCGAGTCGAGACGATCCCCAGCGGGCTGGCCGTCGACGCCCGCCAGCTCGAGCGCGCCCTCGAGGACGGCGTCGACGGGCTGGTTCTGGCGGCGAGCGGGATCGGGAACACGACGCCCGAGATCGGCGACGCCGTCGCCGACGCGGTCGAGGCGGGCGTCCCCGTCGTCGTCGCGACGCGGTGTTTCGACGGCGCGGTGAGCGCCCGCTACGGCGGCCCCGGCGGCAGCCGAACCGTCCGCGAGCACGGGACGATCCCCGCCGGCGACCTGCCGCCGTGGAAAGCCCGGATCAAGCTCGGGCTGGCGCTGTCGGCGTACGACGATCAGGAGGCGGTCCGAGGGGCCTTCGAGGACCAGCTCGGCGTTCCAACGACGGAGTAGTCCTCGTTCATCCGACCGCGTCACTCGCCGCGTTTCCGGTACCAGACTCGAGCGCCGACCGGCGACTCGCCGTCCTCGAGGTCCAGTCGCTTCTCGACCAACTTCCCGACAGCGGTCGTGACGGCGAGGTCGACCGCCTCCCCCTCGTCGGGTCGCACCTCGAAGACGACGTCGCCGTCCCGGCGGCTGGTTCGCTCGACGGTGCCGACGGTCCATCGGTCGGCGTCGGTCGTCGGTTTCCGCGCGCGGATCCTGTCGTGACTCATGGTCGTTAGTAGTCGCCGAGGACGCCGAGTCGTCTCGCTCGGCGGGTCGCGTACTGGAACACGGCGTACCCCAGTGCCAGGTAGCCGACCGCGACCCCGACGAGGATCCCCACGTCGATCGGCGAGAACTCCCAGAGGCGGATCCCGTCGACCATCGCGCGCTGGAGGAGGGCGCTGCCGTGGGCGAGCGGGAGAAACCGCATCCAGCCGAGGTCGAACGCGGGCGCGGAGATCAACACGACGAACCCGAACTGGAGGAGGTTGAGCCAGTTGCCGATCTGCTTGTAGAGGACGGTGATCCCGCCCGCCGCGAGGCCGAGGCCGAGCACCGAGACGATAGTGAGCGTCGCGACGACGACGACCGTGAGGGGGTTCAACTCGAGCGTCGTTCCGGTAACGACGATCATGGCCGCCAGGATCACCGTCGAGGTGAGGAAGGTCCGAACGATCTTCGCGACGCCTTTCAACAGCGCGACGGGCGCGAACCCGAACGGCGTCATCACGTGGCGCTCGAGGGTTCCCCACTGGACCTCGCTCCCGATGTCGTTCGAGATCGAGGAGTAGGCGCCGACCGAGAGCGTCCACAGGAAGTAGCCGACGACGATCCCCTCGATCGAGTCGGTGAGGGCCTGCCCGGCGACCATCCGGCCGCCGTAAAAGAGGACGCCGAAGAAAAACAGCGCGACGACGATCCCGCCGACCGCGTTGGCGGGGTAACGGACGAAGAGCAGGAACTCCCGGTAGAGGACGGCTCGCGCGAGGTGGCGGTAGCCGGCCTTCCGCGGCGTCTCGGTCGCCTCGGCTCCCCGTACGGTCATCGATCGTCCTCCCCGGCTCTCCGCGCGGTTCCCTTGCCCTCCTCCGCTCTCCGCGCGGTCCGCTCCTCCCCCTCGGCGCTCGTCAGCTCGACGAACACGTCCTCGAGGTCCGGCTCGACGGTTCGCACCCGCTCGAGGGTGACGTCCGCGGCTCGGAGTCGGGCCATCAGCTCGTACAGCCCGTCGCTGTCCGTCGTGACGTCGATTCTCGCGCCGGCTTCGAGCCTCTCGACGTCGATTACCCCGAATCGGTTTCGTAGGTCCGAGACGATCGCCCCGGTGAGATCGGGACTCGAGATCCGGACGCGATGACGGTCGGTTCCGCGAAGCAGCGCGTCGACGGTGTCGTCAGCGATAATCCGCCCGTTCGAGACGATGAGGACGCGGTCGCACACCGTCTCGACGACGTCCATATCGTGGCTGCTGAGGACGACCGTCAGCTCCTCCTCCTCGACGAGACGTCGCAGCTCCCGCTGGAGGGTGCGCGAACTCTCGACGTCCAGGCCCAGCGTCGGCTCGTCGAGGAAGATCACCTCCGCCCCGCCCGCGAGGACGGTCGCCAGCGACACCTTCTGTTTCATCCCCCGCGAGAGGTCGCGGACGGGGACGTCCGCCTTCTCGGCGAGCTCGAGCTGCGAGAGGAGGCGGTCGTGTCGCTCGCTCACCGAGTCCGGATCGACGCCGCTGATCGTGGTGAAGTACCGCAGGTTCTCCCGGACGGTCAGCCGCCAGTAGTCGTTGCGCGCGCCCTCGAGCATCGCGTCGACGAACGCGTACGCCTCTCGGGGGCGGTCGTAGACGTCGACCCCCCGAATCCGAACCGTCCCCGCGTCGGGAAGCACCATTCCGAGAATCGACTTGATCAGCGTCGTCTTCCCGGCGCCGTTCGGCCCCAGCAGTCCGACGATCGAGCCGGTCTCGATCTCGAGCGAGACGTCGTCGACCGCCGTAACCGCGTCAGCTCCCTCGCCGAACCGCTTGCTAAGTTCGGCGACGGAGACGGCCGGCGTGCGACCTTCCGTCGACGATCCGTCGACGGCGTCGGCGACGCGCTCGGCCGGCTCGGCGGTTCGCTCCGAGCCGGTTCGTTCGACCGGGCGTTCGGAGGCGAGTCCCGCGGCTACCGTCTCGCTGGCCCCGGTGCCTGCGCTCTCCCCGCCCGACGTTCGGTCGTCGTCACGCGCTGTCACACTCCGTATAAGCGAGAGAACTACAAAAACTCGAGGCCGACCCGCTGCCGCGTTTCACTTTCTCCCCCGTCGGCCGGCGTTTATATCGATCGAGCCGGTACCGTCCCGTAGAATGGTACCGGATCGGATCTCCGTCGGCGTACTCCCGACCGCACTCCCCGGCAGGTGGCCGCGGTGATCGGGCTGACCGTCCTCTCGGAGGCGGCGGGCCGGGACTGTACCGCCTCGCAGGCGGCCGACGTCGTCGACTACTTCGATACCGACGTGCTGTACGTTCGGTCCGCCGAACGGGACCGATCCATGCGCGAGGCCGTGCCGGATTCGGTTACGGTCGCGCGCTACGACCCCCAGTCCCCGACGGCCGAGGTGCTCGCGGCCGACAGCGAGATGACACTGGTCGCCGCGACGTCGGTCGCCGAACTGCGGACGTACGCGTCCGAGCGGCTCTCGGGCCGGAAGGACGCGACCACGTTCGTCCTCTCCGACCTCCTGACCGTCTCGCTCGATCTCACGCGCCTCGAGGCGGAACTCGCCGGCCTCGAGGCGTACCGCGAGGCGCTGGACGAGGCCGCCGACCGGACCGTTCAGCTGACGACGGGTGCGGTCCCGTCCTACAGGCGGGAGTGGGACGGACTCGTCGTACAGGGCGTGATGCCCGAAGCGAGCGAAGGGGGCGGTGACTCGAGCGCGGACGTCGCTCACGCGGCGCTGCGGCCGGACGGGACCGTCCGAACCGAGACTCGCTCGCTCGGAACGTTCGGCCTCGAGGCGATCGCCGACGTGGGACGTCGACGGGCGGAGACGCTTCGGGACGAGGGGTTCGACTCCCGGGCCGAACTCGCGGACGCGACCCCCCACGACCTCGCCCGGCTCGAGGGGATCGGTCGGCCGACCGCGCGAACGATCGTCGAGTCGGCGACGGTCCTCGAGACCGGCGAGGCTCGGGTCGCTCCGAATGCGTCGTTACCCTCGGGGGAGCCGATCTTCGTCGACATCGAGACCGACGGGCTCGATCCGTCGATCGTCTGGCTGATCGGCGCGCTGGATCGCAGCGCCGACGGCTACGGCTCGTTCCTCGAGACCGACCCCTCGAGACCGGCGGGGGCGATCGAGGCGTTTCTGGGGTGGCTGGCCGACGTCGACCCGGGTCGGCCGGTCGTCGCGTACAACGGCCGGAACTTCGACTTCCCGATCGTCGAGGACCACGTCGCAAAACACTGTCCCGAACACGCCGAGACGTGGGCGAGCCTCCCCAAATTCGACCCGTACCGCTGGGCAGTCGAGCGGGACAACGCCGTCCTGCCGGGCCTGACGAACGCACTCGAGGACGTGGCGTCCGCGCTCGGATGGGAGTCCGACGAGACGGGACTCTCCGGGGCGGTCGTCGGCCGCCGGTACCGACGCTACGCCGAGACCCCCGAACGCGAACTCGACTGGGAGCGCCACGAGCGCTACTGCGAGGACGACGTCCGGGCGCTCGCGTTCGTCTACGACCGCCTCGAGGAGGCCCAGCCCCTCGAGCGAGCAGAAGAGGATGACCGATCGGAACCGACCACCAGCCAGGGAACCCTCGCGGACTTTTGACCATGAGTCGGGACCACATTTCGTCGCTCGAGACGGCCCTGAACGCGGCGTCGCTCGCGGAGACCGTCCCACGGTACGACGGACAGCTCCGGGAGACGGCCGTCGAACCCGCCAGGGAGGCCGACACCGTCCCCGCGGAGGACGTGCTGCCGACGGAACTTGCCGACGCGCTCGAGTCGGAACTCTACTCCCACCAGGCGGCCGCGATCCGCAAGCTACGGGAGGGGCGAAACGTCAGCGTCGCCACGTCGACGTCCTCGGGTAAGACCTGGGTGTACGCGCTGTACTACGCCCTCCGGAAGCTCGAGAACCCGGACGCTCGAGCGCTGTTTCTCTACCCGACGAAGGCGCTCGGCGCCGACCAGGAGGTGGCAGTAAACGAGCTGTTCGAGCGACTGGAGCTGGACGCCCGGGCGGAGACGTACGACGGCGACACCCCCGCCGACCGTCGCCGGGCGATCCGGGACGGCGTCGACGTGCCGATCTCGAACGCCGCGGGGATCAACGCCTACCTCGAGTTCCACGCGAAGTGGCGGGACGTCCTCGCGAACTGCGAGGTGCTCGTCGTCGACGAGGCCCACACCTACTCGGGCGTCCACGGGATGCACGTCGCCTGGGTCCTGCGACGGCTACGGCGGCTGCTCGACTACTACGGCGCCGATCCGCGGATCGTCTGTACGACCGCGACCATCGGCAATCCGAAAGCGCACGCCGAATCGCTCACCGGCGCCGCGTTCGACGTCGTCGACGACGACGGCAGCCCCCACGGGCGCCGGGAGATCGCCTTCTGGGACCCCCCGGCTCGAGACGCCGACGGCGGGCTCGAGGACGACGAGATCCCGCCCGACGCGCGGGCGAGCGCGGCCGACGAGGCCGCGAACGTGCTGGCCCACCTCACGAACAACGAGCTGCAGACGCTGCTGTTTACCGACTCGCGGCAGGGAACCGAAATCGGAGTCAAGCGAGCCCTCGAGGCGGCGTCCGACCATCCCGCCGATACCGCCGTCGAGTACGCACCCTACCACGCCGGACTCGGCAAAGAAAAGCGCGCGGCGACCGAACGCGCGCTGCGAACCGGCGCGGTCGACGGCGTCGTCACCACCAGCGCGCTGGAACTCGGCGTCGACATCGGGTCGATGGACGCGACGGTCCTGGCGGGCTACCCCGGAACTCGGCAGTCGTTCCGGCAGCGGATCGGCCGGGCCGGCCGGGGGACGGCGGACTCGCTGTCGGTGTACGTTCCCGGCTCGGACGCGATCGACCGGTACGTCCTCGACAACCCCGACTACCTCCTCGAGGACGACGTCGAGGACGCGGTCGTCGATCTCTCGAACAACGCCGTCTACGCCCGACACCTCCGCTGTGCGGCGTCGGAGCGACCGCTGACGTACCGGGACGTCGAGTGGTTCGGGCCCGAGGAGCGACTCGAGCGGGCCGTCGAGATGTGGCGGGCGGCCGGACAGCTCGCGGGCGACCTGGACCGGGGCGTCCGGTACGACGGTCCAGCCCGTCCCCAGAGCGACATCTCGCTGTACGCCACGACGAACGAGCGCTACGACGTGCGGCAGGTCGACGGGGAGATCGATATGGAGTCCCTCGAGCGCGAGCGGGTGTACCGCCAGTACCATCCCGGCGCGCTCGTCGTCTACGACGGCCAGCAGTACGAGGTACGGCGAGTCGTCGAGCACGCCCACCGCCCGTTCGTCGAACTCGAGTCCGTCGACACGAGCCACTACACGCGGGCGGTCTCCGACAAGCGCGTCACCGACCTCGAGGTCGAACGGACCCGCGACCTCGGCGGTGGCTACCGGCTGGGCGCCGGAACGGGGACGGTCCACGTCAACTACAGCGCCTACACGGTGCGCGACATCTTCGACGGCACGCTCGTCGAGGCGGCCCAGCCGATCGATCTGCCGCCGATCTCGCTTCGCACGCAGCTGATGTGGGTCGCCTTCCCCGAGGACGTCCTCGAGCGCGTGCTCGAGGAAATCCCCGACAGCAGTACCATCGCCCCCGACGCCGACAGCGAGTTCGCCGGCCTCGGCGAGGCCGAGTACACGCTCGCCGGGGGCCTCCACGGCGGCGAGCACGGGATGATCGAGCTGTCGCCGCTCGAGCTTCGACTCGACACCGACGACATGGGCGGGCTCTCCCAGCTCCGCCACCCCGATCTCGACGGTCCGGGCTGGTTCATCCACGACGCCGTCGAGGGCGGCGTGGGGTTCGCTCACAGCATCTACGAGAACTTCGAGGCCGTCGCCGAACGGACCCGCGACCGGATCGCCGACTGCGACTGCGGCCGAACTGACGGCTGTCCGGCCTGCCTGATGAGCAGCCAGTGTGGCAACCGGAACGAACCGTTGCACCGCCACGCCGCCGTTTCGCTGCTGGAAGCCGCGCTCGAGCGGGTCCGCACCGCGGATTGAGGCCGGGACGAAGGAGAAAGCGTTTCCCTCCTTCGCCCCGGAGCAGAGGACGGATGAGCCGAGAACGACGGGATCGGTCGGTCGACGTCATCAACGGAAAACTGG
The DNA here is from genome assembly GCF_047921035.1 of Natronococcus sp. NCBI lineage: Archaea > Methanobacteriati > Methanobacteriota > Halobacteria > Halobacteriales > Natrialbaceae > Natronococcus > Natronococcus sp. Next base: position 15,752 of record NZ_JBLRWX010000036.1, on the reverse strand, counting down.
TGTGGCCGCTGATCGTCCTCTCGTTCCAATCGTCGTCACCAACCTGTTGATGGTCGGCTACAACCTCGCCGACACGTTCTGGGTCGGGCGACTCGGTCAGGCCGGGGTCTCCGCGCTGTCGTTTTCGTGGGCGATCATCTTCTTGGTGATCAGCTTCGGGATCGGCTTCAACGTCGCGGGGACCGTCCTCGTCGCCCAGAACAAGGGCGCCGGCAACACGGGGCGGATCGCCCGCGTCGCCGGCCAGACGATGACGTTTATTTTCGGCCTTTCCCTGCTCATCGCCGTCGTCGGCTTCCTGCTGACGCCGACGATGCTCCGGTTCGTCGGCGCCGAGCCGGGGACGGTCGAGTACGAGTACGCCCGCACCTACACCCGAACGGAGTTCGCCGGAATGCCCTTCATCTTCGCCTTCTTCGTCTTCCAGTCGCTGCTGCAGGGGTGGGGCGACACGCGGACGCCGCTGTACCTCATGACGTTCAGCGTCGCGCTCAACGTCGCCATCGACCCCTTCTTCATTCTGGGCTTTCAGGACAACGTCGTCTTCGCCTGGTTCGGCCTCGAGGCCCTCGAGTCGCAGCTGTTCGCCCTCACCGGGTTCGACGGCTGGGCCGTCCAGGGTGCGGCGTTCGCGACGATCCTTTCCCGGGGACTCGCGGCCGCGATCGGCATCTGGCTGTTGCTCTCGGGACGGGTCGGGATCGAACTCTCGGCGGGCGACTTCCGCCCGGAGCTCGAGACGATCAAACAGCTCGTGACGATCGGTCTCCCCGCGAGCGTCGAGGTCAGCACCAAGGCGTTCAGCGTGACGATCCTGACCGCGCTGGTCGCGCTGGCCGGCCCGACGGCGGTCGCCGGCTACGGCATCGGTACGCGCGTCACGTCGATGGTCGTGTTGCCAGCGCTCGGGCTCGCACGCGGCGTCGAGACCGTCGTCGGACAGAACCTCGGCGCCCGCCAGGTCGACCGCGCCAAGCGCGGGGTGTACGCTGCGGCCGGGCTCATCGCGGGCTGTTTCCTTCTGTTCAGCGGGTTCGTGTACGTACTCGCCGATCCGATCGTCAGCTTCTTTATCACCGGTTCGGGGGCCGCCGAGGTGACGGCCGTCGGCGCCGAGTACCTGCGGATCGTCTCGCTCTCCTTCGTCTTCCTGGGCGTCTTCTACGTCGTTCAGGGGGCGTTCCGGGGCAGCGGCAGCACGCGGACCGCGATGGGGTTCGCGATCGTCGGCTTCATCGTGCTCCGTCCGTTGCTGGCCTACGGCCTCGCCGAGCCGCTCGGCATGAGCGCGACCGGCGTTTTTATCGGGGACGCGCTGACGAACGTCGTCATCGTCGTTCTGGCCGGCCTGTATCTCCTTCGGGGAACGTGGACCGACAGCGTGGTCGAGGCGGAGCCGCAACGGGAGTCCGAACCGGACGCAGAGGAGCGTTCGCCGACCGCGAACGGCGGGTTCGAGGAGGACGACTGATACGGATTGCTGTACCGATGTACCGGCGCAACCGCCGCACGGGTCGCGGTTGCGCCGGTACTGACGTACAGGAAACCGTATGACGGTGCGGCCGGCGAGCGATCGCCACCTCCGACCAGGCAGTTGAAAGCAGCAGTCTTTACTTCTCGACTGAGAATCAGAATATATGCCTATTCTCACGGCAGTAAAAAAACGTCTCGCCGGGGATGCTGCCGTGGTCTACGAGTGTCGGAACTGCGGGACGGTACTCGAGACGAACGAGTGGACCTGTCCATCCTGCGGATCGATCGAGGTCGCGGAGTACGACAGCGTGGAGTACGAAGTGTCGTAACCGTCCCGGGGCGCTACAGCGTCCCACGAGCGGCGACCCGAGCTCGCGGTCAGGGTGACGTCGACGGTTCGTCCCGGAGCGGGGCCCGTAACTCCTCGACGTCGACGATCACCACGTTGTTCGTCTCCTCGATGGCCGTGATCTCGCCGAGAACGACCAGACTCGAGACCGGAGAGGGGCCGACGACGATTGGATCGCCCTCCTCGAGGTCGCGGACCGACTGCTGGAAGTGGATCTGTGCTCGACAGAGGTCGGGATGGTGAACGTTCGTGAAATCGATCTCGTCGACCGTCGCGTCGGCGCGGTCGTACTCGCGAGCGAGGGTGACGGTTTCGGCGTCGTCCAACTGCCGGCGACCGAGGATCCGGTAGGCGGCGTCGGTCGGCTCGTACCCGCCTTTCGGGCCCGCGATTCCCTCCGCGAGTCCGATCGAGCTGAGCGTCCGCATCTGGTTCCGGACCGTGCCCGCGTTTCGATCGGTTTCCGCCGCGAGGACGCTGGCGCTGACCGGCGCACCGGCCGTCTGATACTCGTTGATCAGCGTCGTGATCGTCGAGCGCTGGCTACTCGTCAGATCGATTTCGTCCATACCTGTACAAACGGTCGTTCAGTTATACGGGTTGTGGTCGTCGGTTTACTAGTCCGATACGGGAAAACCGCTTACAGACGGGTATCGGCGAACGTCGAAACGGGGCGTCCGAGCGAGTCGGAAACCGGGCTCGAGGAACGACGATACGTTCGGTAGTTATCGCACCCAAACAGCCCCTCCCGACCCGGAGACGGATACGGGCAAAGCGACGTTGCGGTCACGCTTTCTCTCCACAGGATCCGATCTCCATTCCGTACGTGATCGCGTAGGCGGTCGCCGACGCGAGCACCAATAGCGCCATCGAATACAAAACGAGCGTGAACGGGTCCGGCGGCGAAACGATCGCCGCAACCGTAACCGCACCCATAGCCAGCAGCAGCGACGTCGACAGGAACTTGGAGAAGGTCCGGGAGTGCATACGGGTATCGTCCTGTCAGTTCGGTATATCCTTTGTGTCGCGATCGATGCGATCCGAACCGAGTCGGAGTGAGCAGGTACTCGGCGGTCGGGAACCCAGATCCGTGGTAGGGCTGGCCGAGGATCCGGCCTCGAGCGACGGAGCCGGCGGGCCGGCCGCGAAGGGCGACCGCACTGACCCAACGACTATAGTGGCTGCCCGTCATGTATTCCCATGGTCGAGGCCCACCTCCCGGAACTCGACGGCGAGCAGATCCGGTACAACGACGACACCTGGGAGTTTACCGGAGCGATCGACGTGAAACAGAACGGGAACCGCATCCACGCGGCGGCGAAAAAGCCCGACCGAGTTCGTGGGAACACCGGGACCCTCAACTTCACGCTCGACGATCCGCCGGCCTCCCTCAATCCGGGAAATCTCGGCGACCTCCGGTGTGAACTCGAGCAGGAGGCGGCCGGCCCCGTCCTCGTCGTCGATCGAAACCACACGGCCGATCGCTACACCCTGGATAGCCTGAGCTACGACTGAGACGGACTGCGATGAGCGCAACCCGCCCGTCCTGCGCCCGTCTCGGAAACCCGGTACAGCGGTACCTCGAGCGCTCGGGCCGACGCTTCGCGGGCGACGAGTATCGAGAGCGGTGCTCTCGATCCGACTTAATCGATCCTGACGATCGGGTCGTCGTCGAACTCGATGCTGATCGTGTGTCCGGCGTACGGGAACTCCACCGTCCCGATCCGCACCGTTTCGTTCTCGGGATCCTCGAAGATCGCCTCGAGCGCGTCGGGGTCGACCGCATCGAACAGCGGCGGCAACGCCATCGGATCGACGTTCTCGAGCGTGGCTACCCCCACGAGGATCCGTTCGTGTATCTCGCTGCCGGTTTCCGCGAGCGCTTCAGTCATCGTTCTCCGGAACTATATGATTTCGTAAATACTTTCGGCTGATTATTCGGTGTACTGGGAGACCCACTCCTGTCGGTCTTCGATCGCCCGTTCTCCCGCCCCCGTGAGTTCGTAGTAGTTCGTTCGCCGGTCGAGTTCGCCCTTCTCGACGAGATCCTTGTTGACGATCGTATCGAGGTTCGGGTACAGTCGTCCGTGATTGATATCGGCGCTGTAGTACCCTTCGATCTCGGCTTTGATGTCCTGGCCGGATGGCTGGTCGGCGCCCGCGATGACGTACAGTAGGTCTCGCTGGAATCCTGTGAGGTCGTCCATCTTATGAGATCATCGATAGGTGAGGGGTTTGTTATGTATGCCTTAGCGACTGTTTGAGAGAGTAAACGTTATGTCCGGATGACGGTAGCGACGCCGTATCCCCCGGGCAGGGCGAGACGGTTTCCGTGGCGGCCTTCCTGCCGTTATCGTCGGTCAGAGTTACTCGTTCGACCCGACAGTGACGGGACGTCCGAGAGGCAAGCCCGACCTATCTCGTCGTTCGGCCGCCGAACGTCTCGGTATCGCGACCGCTGATTCGGGCCGTCGGACGCCGATTCCGACGCAACCGACGGCCCGTCCGTTCCGGTAGTCGGTGGCTTCCTCGAGAACGGAGCGGCTAGTTACGATGATCCGACAGTACGGATTCCCTGTCGGCAAACGGAACGGACGCGAACAGTCGACCGACGGCAACCCGGCGGTCGCTTCGAATTACTCAGACGGTTTACTGTACGTCAGTTCCGACGCAACCGCCGCCCGGTCGCGGTTGCGCCGGGAAATCGATACAGCAATCCGTATCAGTTGCTATCCTCCATCGACTCCGCTTCGGACGGGCCGCGCGCAATCTCGACCAGTCGATCCGACAGGCGACGCGCCTCCTCGGGAGTCAACGTCACGTCGACGTGTCCCCTCCCGTGATCGCCCGCCATCGCGTCGACGCTCAGGACCACGTGCTCGTCGGCCGAACGGACGGAGACGTCCGCCCGATCGGGGTAGTCCCGGGGCGGGCCGATCTCGAGGTCGTGCTCGCCGCGCGTGACGCCGAACTGGATCTCCGCCGGTCGCTCGAGGTCGAGCGTCTCCATCGGATCCGTCTCGCCCGTGTCTGGCTTCTCGCCGCGGTCGGGATCGGTAACCATGCCCGGGGATAGATCGGCCGGCGACTTGGCTGTACTGTCCGCCGCGGGTACGACGGCCTCGCGAGGAAGATCGACAACCGGTCGGCCGGAGACGGATCTCGGAGGTGGAACGACGGGGCGTATCGATCCCTCGAGGTCGCCCGGGTCGGGCCCGGTCGAAACGGAGGCCGGAAACGGATCGGTTCCGGACGGCTCAGAACGCGCCGTACGGAAGGAGGTAGAGAACGACCGCCAGGAACGGGAACAGGACGAGCAACATCACGGCAGCGTACCCGAACATCTCTCGAGCCTTGATGCGGGTGATGGCCAGAAGCGGAATCGCCCAGAACGGGTTCAGCAGGTTCGTGTGCGCTTCGCCGACGGCGAAGGCCATCGTCGCGTGACCGAACTCGACCCCGAGCTGGTCGGCGGCCTCGAGGATCGACGGGCCCATGACGATCCACTGCCCGCCGCCGGACGGAACGAACAGGTTGAGGAGCGCCGCCGCCAGCCACGCGAAGATCGGAAACGTCTCGGGGGTCGAGAGCCCGATGATGAGGTCCGCGATCGCGCCGGCGAGGCCCGAATCCGCCATCATCCCCTGGATGCCGGCGAAGAAGGGAAACAGCAGGATGATTCCGGCGGCCGCCGACGACGCCTCGCCGAACTTGTCGCGGTACGTCGACGGATTCGTCCAGACCAGTATCCCGGCCATCAGGAACGCGAAGTTGATCGTGTTGAGGTCCCACAGTTCGATCCCTTCGGTGACGAGCACCCAGGCGACGTACGCGACGCCGGTGATCGCGAGGAGGCCGCCGAGAACGCGGCTGTTGTTGATGCGCTCCGCCGGGACCATCTCGTCGGACCGGCGTTCGCCCGACTCCACGACGTCTTCACCGCCGTCGCTGGCCGTCTCGTACAGCTCTTCTTCCGGGATGTACTCGGTGATACCCCGCGCCCGCTCCCCGGACGGGGTGATGAGGTAGAGTACGGTAACCGCAAAGAGGATCGAGAGGACCGTTAGCGTGATCGTGTACGGGTGGATGATCGTTTCCGTCACCGGAATCGGCTCGGATACGACGGCGAAGGCCGTCCCCTCTCCGACTTCCGACTCGTCGGTGAGCAACAGCGGCGCGGATCCGGACCATCCCCAGTGCCACGTCAGACCCAGTCCCATGTAGCCGGCGACACACAGCAGCGGATAGTGGACGTCGATCCCCTTTTCGTGTGCGACTTTGCCCATCTCGCGGGCGAAGATCGCACCCAGAATGAGGCTAAACCCCCAGTGGATCCAGGCGACGGCCATCGAGAACCCGGCGACGAGGACGACCGCCTGCGGTGGGGTGTTGGGGAGTTTTGCGAGGCGGACGAGAAGCCTGTTCGCAGTCGGGTGATACGCGAGCACGAATCCCGTCATCAGGATCACGACCATCTGCATCGAGAAGCCGAGAAAGCCCCAGAACCCGCCGAACCAGAACTCGATCATCTCTACCGGCCCGACCGCCCCGCCACCGTTCGGCGGTTCGATCGTTCCGGTTTGGTTCAAAACGAGTCCGACTCCGAAGACGAGGTACGTGAGCAGAATTGCGAACAGGAACGGACTGGGCATCCACCGCTCGACGATACTCGAGAGCCTATATCCGAATCGTTCGATAACAGATCCCCCTGTGTCACTTCTAGACATACAGACTACGTGGACGCAACGACGAAATAAATCATATGGTTCGAATACTGTCAAGCGTCTCTGAATACCGCGACGCGAGTCACTCGAGTCGTCTCGCTGCTTGCTGCTTCCGTCGGGTTGACAGCGAGTCGTTCAGAGACGTCGATCCGGGCGCGCGAACTCGCTGCGCAAGAGTCGTCGATGCGTTTAGGTCGTAGACGCTCGAACAGACGATAATGGAAGACCTGAGTTCGTACGCGGTTGGCGATACGATTCGCGACCTCCGAGGGAACGGAGACGAGTACGAGATCGTCGAGAAGGAACTGTCCACGGTCGGAAAGGTGAACGCCGTCATCGTCGTACCGATCGGCGAGGACGCCGACGAAACGCGGATCAGGATCCCCCAGTCGGAGTGGAGCGACACGTGGACGGCGTGATCACGACGTAGCGGAGACGGACCGAGCGCAATCGGCTGCTCGAGCGGAACGAAGCCGTCGAAACCCGTCCGCGATAGGACGGTTTCCCGCCGAGAATCTTATCACCGACGGTGCTCTCTCGACAGAGGAATAGCATGGGAGAAAAGGACCACACCACTGACGATACCACCGAGCCGATCGACCGTGGACGTCGTCGGCTGTTGGCCGCTACGGGCGGTGTTATCGCGGCAGCGACGGGTGCGGGAATTCTCGGGAGTTCCGCCGGTCAGTCGTTCCGAGACGTCGATGCGGACGGCATTCCGGACTCCCTCGAGCGATCGGCAGCGTTTCACCGGCGACTCGAGACCGTCTTCAAGGAAGACGTCGTGGAACTCGACCCGAGCCGCAAGGACCTCCTGGTCGACGTACGATACATCGGGGGAACGTCGGTTTCGGACGAGGCCAAGGCGTATCTGCAAGCGCTGTTCCGCGAAAACGGCATCTCTCTCCAGTGGCTCGATCATCCCAGCGCGTACGATCTGGACAGCGTCCGGGAGCGGTACGGGTTGAGTATCGAGTCGTTACTCGTCTTCCCGACCGGGTTCTACTGGAACCAGGTCGAGTCGTTCCTCCGGAACGTCGCCTTCCAGCTGGTCGTCGTCCCCGGCCGTGAGACCGATTTCGAACGGAGGCAGCTGTACTCGCGCTTCTATGACGACCACGTCAACGGAATGAATATCGGCAATCGGGCGGCGATCGTCCAACGGGACGACCCCGCCAGCGAGGCCGAACTTGCCCTTCACGAGATCGCTCATCTCGCACTCTGTCACGACGAGGATCCGGATAATCACGGCCCGATGGGACGGGAGACCGAACTCGATCTCACGGACCGGGAGTGGGAAACCCTTCGCAACAACCTCAGTAATATCCACGATACGACCGGACTCGACGTGGCCTCTCGCCAATGTCTGGTCGAGGACTATCTGGATGGGACCGCCGCCTAGAAAACGCGGTTCTGACCTGGAACAACCCCTGCGACTTTCAGGGCCGTCGCATCGGATCTTAGCCTCCAAACACATCCGCTACCAGAGCCCGCATTGACTGGAACGCCGGGGGCCTCTTTCGCTGCAGTTCGAAGACTATACCAACAGCTAGAGTCCCGCGGCTGAGATCCTCCAATGGGCGACATAATCGATGGACAGGAGCGAGCGTGCAGGCGATCGGAATTTGGCCGTACACTATCGGAAGACCCGCCGACGATTTCTCCAGGTCGCCAGCGTCGGGAGCGTCGGTATCGCAGGCTGTACCAGCTTTGGCTTAGGCGACGACGAGACGCCGACGAGCGACCTGTCGACCCTGTTTGCTACGTGGCGGGGACACGATCCATCCAGCACGATCACACTCCAGTGGCTTACACCGACAGCGGACCGCTCCGATCCGATTCCCGTTGCGGTCTCAGCTGTCGCCGGCGATTCCGAAGCGGACGAACAAACGACCGTCGTGCTGTTTGGCGAGTCGGATCTCTCCCGCCACCGAGCAGTACTCACGGACCTCGAGCCAGATACGGAGTATCACGTCACGGTCGACGGTTCGGATACCGGTCTCTCCGTCCGAACGGCTCCGGAACGACTCACAGCGCCTCTCACGTTTGCTGAAGGCGGTGACATCGGAACGTCGTCTGCCGTCCCACCACTACACGAGCAGGCAGCGTCGTGGGACCCGTTGTTCGGACTGGTCGGAGGTGATCTGGCGTACGCCGACGGTGTAGACGTCGGCGAATGGGTCACGTTCCTAGAACAGTGGAACGAGCACATGCGGTCCGGTAACCGTCTTATGGTGGAGAGTCGACGACCACGTAGCAGATCGGCAGCGGATCGCCGTCGATCAGTTAGGTTCTTCCGGAGCGAGCGTTTCGCCTGCTGTCGACAGTTCATCGCTGGCGTCCGCTACTTCCCCGACCCGATCGTCGAGTTCGACGATCCCAATATCCGAACGATAGGTGACCAGGTTCCGATCGGAGAGTTTTGGGAGACGAACGTGAACCAGGTCGAGATAGACGTCCTGTTCGTCCGTATTCTCGATCGTCGCGATTCGAGAGGCGAGTTTCTCTACACCGAGAGGTCCCCCGGATAACCGCAACGCGTGTACAACGTACCACGAACGAGTATCAAGCGCTAGCTCCGCGAACGCTTGCGCTTCAGCCGAGAACGGTGCAGCCTTCAA
>NZ_JBLRWX010000036.1:5268-6485 GCF_047921035.1 Natronococcus sp. | reverse complement strand
ACAACGTACCACGAACGAGTATCAAGCGCTAGCTCCGCGAACGCTTGCGCTTCAGCCGAGAACGGTGCAGCCTTCAAGTCGTCCGAACGTATCCGGCCCTCAGTGGCGACTGTCGCCTCGAGATACCGTCGTTCAGCCGAGATCGAGGTGAACAGCGCGACGAAAGAACCGCCCAGTGCGCCGAGAACGACGAGAAGTTCCGGGTTGAGTATGGTCTCACCAGCGATCCGTTCGGCACCGATATAGCCGACTACGAGTACTCCCACAACGACTGCACCGACGAGACTCCACTTCGCTATGCTCCACTTTTCCTTCCGCGGGAGCTGCTGGTTTGCGACCCAATAGCCGCCGTAGACGATTGCTGCGGCAGGGAGGCTGACCAGCGCTAGTTCGGTCAGCCATACCGCCATCGGTTCGGGATGCGTGATTACGTATGCGAGCCCTGAAACACCCAGTACTAACCCGGTAGCCGTTATGAGCCACGATGCCGGGTCGTACTGTGTGATCCGGTCTCGCTGTGCGACTGGTTCTCCCATTGTACGTCCTGTTCGGATCGTCCCGCAGTCACTATAGCCCTTTTTTGAAAATTGATCGTACTATCGGAGGATGATCTATATACCACTGCTCTCGATAAATAGACGTTCTGTACTCGAGTTGTACACCGCTTCGATTCGGGAGTTGGATTTCGACGGAGAGCCGGTGTTCGACGAGCACGGTCGCCTTCCGGTAACTAACGCCCGAAAGAGAGCTGATCAGACCGATCTGCTACCGGAACCCGGGTGGCGCCCGTCGTAATCGGGAGGGGTGAATTGAACCAACCGCTGCTGACACCTCGTCGAGACCGCGCTCGGGAGCGAGAGAGCGGGACGCCCGGACGGGGAAACGGGTATCGAGACGCTGCGACAGCGCTCCCCCGAGAATAGTTCTCACTATATATGTCTCCCGAGCGATACGTATCTCGAATAGTAAAAGCAAATACGTCCGAGTTCGTACGCTTCGTCACAGCGCGTGCCCGTAACTGAACAGTTGATCGACTCGAGCGTTTCGGTTCTGCTGGTTTTCGACGAGCCAGCGCTGTTTCTGCTGTTCGTCCTGAAGGGAGCGATAATCGGAAAGATATTCCCAACATCGCTTTTCTTACCGGGCTACCTGCTTGCGATCGCGGCGACGCTGGAGCAGGTCGCCATCAGTATTGTCGTCGCCTCGTTTGGATACGT
>NZ_JBLRWX010000036.1:0-5168 GCF_047921035.1 Natronococcus sp. | reverse complement strand
ACCGGTCAGTTACTCATTTATTGGATCTCGAGTAACTACGGTATCGACGCGATCGACTCGCTTCCGGCCGTCTCCGTCTCCGACGGCCAGGTGTCCCGGGCCGAGAACCTGTTTCAGCGATACAGCGGCGCCGGTATCTTCGTGACGAACCTCGTCCCGTTCGTCGGATCGTTCATCATGATCCCTGCCGGCATGACTTCGTATCCCATCGTGCAGACGGTTTTCTACGCACTCTCGTCGACGGTTCTGAACTACGTGCTTATCGTGTGGCTAGCCTTCGAATCGATCGAGTTCCTCGGGATATTCTGACGCGATCCGTCTCACGAGCAGCCCGATCAGTTCGTACCTCGAGCTCCCGAACCGGCGACAGCGCTGTCGGCACATCCGCTCAACCGTTGGTCGTCGTTCTCGCCGACAGCGTACTACACCCCATATAAATTAAGGATACAGTATCGGCGGTAACGATTTACGCTGCGTTCTGGATCGACACGCCATGTCTCGCTGGTCCTCGTCCGCAGACGATCCGTCCCACCGCAACCCTACCCCGCCCGGATCGACCACGGCGGACGCTCCGTCGTCGGAATCGAGTACGACCCGCCGGCAGTATCTCGTAAGAGCGGGCGTCGGTCTCTCCGCGATCACTGCAGGATGTGCATCTACCGAACCTGACGACTCGACGGAGTCCGAACCCTCGGACCCGACCACCGAGCCGTCCGATAACCCGGTGAGGACAGCGACCGACGACAGGGAAGCCGATGAAGACGATACGGCGGCTGGCAATGACGACGATGACGATGCAGACGACGCGGAAGTTGACGATGACGACGAGGTAGAATCCGTCGATGAACTCCCGTTGTTCGACGCCCACACGCACATTATCCCGACGGAAGCCCGAGGGAAGGACCCGCTGTCGGCCGGCCAACTCGTGGGGTGGATGGATGCGAACGGTATCGATCGTGCGGTCGTCCTTCCGTTCGACTTTCCCGAGAGCTACCCGGTTCGAGCACCGAGTTCCTGGGTGCTCGACGAGGTCGAACCGTATCCTGACCGCCTCGTTCCGTTCTGCTCGGTCGATCCGCGAGAGTTCGACGGTGTGGACGCTGCTGCCGACCGGCTCGAGGAGTACGTCGGTCGCGGCGCTCGTGGATTCGGCGAACTCAAAGTCGAGATGCGAATCGACGACGACCGGCTCGAGGCGCTGTACGAACGCTGTGCTACCTACGAGCTCCCGGTTCTCTTTCACACCGATCAGCAGTCGCTGCCGGACGAGGTCGGCCTCCCGCGACTTGAGGGCGTGCTGGCCTCGTATCCTGAGGTCGACTTCGTCGCCCACGCTCACGGCTGGTGGTCCCACATGGACGGAGCCGTCGAACCGGTTGATCTCGGCAGCATTCCGGAGGGCCCCCTCGAGTCGCGCGGCCGGATCTGGGAGTTGCTCGCCGAGTACGACAACATTTACGGCGATATTTCGACGCTGGCGGGCTGGAACGCGCTGACGCGTGACCACGCGCACGGACAGGCCCTCCTCGAGTTACACCACGATCAGATCGTGTTCGGGACCGATTACCTCTATCCCGGGCAGGGGGTCCCGCACTTCGATCTGTTCGAGCAGTTCGACCTCGGGCTCGATGCGTGGGCGGACCTCCGGTATCGGAATATCGAGAACCTGATTCGCTGAACCGACGCCTGGAAAACACGCCGCACGTAGTCCTTTCGTCCGAGCGAGTGCTCGTGACGGCTGCTGGACTGTGACCATCAGTACCCCGCGACTGCAGCCGCGGAAGAACTCGTACGGACTACTGTCGGGCAGTTCTGGCCCGACCGCGAGCCGTCCTGCGGTCGCTCCGGTATACCGGTACAGCAGACCGTCTCAGGAGTCCGCATACTGTTCCTCCCACTCCCGCCGATCCCGGATCGTCCGCTCGCCGGCGTCGGTAATGGCGTAGTAGTTCGTCCGCCGGTCGAGTTCGCCCTTCTCGACGAGGTCCTTGTTGACGAGCGTGTCGAGGTTCGGGTACAGTCGGCCGTGGTTGATCTCGGCGCTGTAGTACTGTTCGATCTCGGCTTTGATATCCTGGCCGGAGGGCTGGTCGGCACCCGCGATCGCGTACAGGAGGTCTCGCTGGAATCCGGTGAGGTCGTCCATCTCGTCGGAGAATTCAACGTATGTGTATTTGATAGCTTTCCCGCCTCGGAGTGTATATCAGCGGCCTGTGAAAGTGATCGCGGGTCGGATTTGGCCGTCGACATCGAGTCCCCGGGACCGACTCGATGCGACGCCGCCGGCGGTCGACTGCGATGCTCGGAAACGCCCCAACCGAACGGACCGACGACCGCCGCGAGGGTGGAGACCACCACGCGATTGACCGGGCTTGGAACGCCCGTCGGCCGTCTCTCGTGTCGAAGCTCGTGAACCGGTGTTGCCCCCGACAGCGAGTTGGCGGGCATCCCCTCGGCGTCGAGCCCACCGTCCCGGTCGCGGAGCCGAGGACGCCGCAGCGATTTCCGGCATCCGACCCCTTTTGACGTCGATCTCTGTGCTATGAGGTATGCCGACACCAACGGACCGCGTCCGCCGGGCCGAGCGCTCGAGCATCCGCGTCATGTTCGATCTCGCGGAGCGATACGACGGCGACCTCGTTCGGCTCGAGGTCGGCGAGCCCGACTTCGACACCCCCGAACACGTCATCGACGCTGCGGCCCGCGCCGCCCGCGAGGGAGCGACCCACTACACGTCGAACGCGGGGTTGCCGGCGTGCCGGCGCGCGATCGGCGAGACGCTGGCCGAGGAGTACGGCGTCGAACACGAGCCCGACGAGATCGTCGTCACCACCGGCGGGATGGAGGCGCTGCACCTCGCGGTGCTGGCGACGGTCTCGCCCGGCGAGGAACTCCTCGTCCCCGGACCGACGTGGCCGAACTACGAGACCCAGGCGCTGCTGGCGGACGGAACGTTCCGCGAGGTCCCGCTGTCGGCCGCGTCGGGGTTCGCCCTCGAGGCCGACCGCGTGATCGAGGCGATGAGCGACGACACCGCGGCGGTCGTGCTCACGACTCCGTCGAACCCGACCGGTCGCGTCTTCGACCCCGAAGCGTGTCGGGCGGTCGTCAAGGCCGCCGCCGACCACGACGCCTACGTGATCGCCGACGAGGTGTACCTCGGACTCACCTACGACCGTGAACCGGAAGGGATCGCGTCCTACGCCGGTCATCCCGACCACGTCCTCACGGTCGGCTCCTGCTCGAAGGCCTACGCGATGACCGGCTGGCGGCTGGGCTGGCTCGCGGGCGACGGCCACCTGATCGACGAGGTCGTCAAGATCCGCGAGTCGACGACCGCCTGCGCCTCGAGCGTCGCCCAGCACGCCGCGATCGCCGCGCTCACGGGCCCACAGGACCCCTTCGAGGAGATGTACGAGGCGTTTCGCCGACGGCGGGACCTCGTCGTCGATCGCGTCGCGGAGATCGACGGCCTCTCGTGTCCGCGACCGGAAGGCGCGTTCTACGCCTTCCTCGACCCCGGTATCGACGACGATAGCCTCTCGATTGCGAAGCATCTCCTGCGGGAACACGGCGTCGTGCTCGCTCCCGGTACCGGGTTCGGCGAGACGGCGCCGGAACGGCTCCGATTGTCCTTCGCGAACTCCGAGGATCGGCTCGAGGAGGGGTTCGATCGACTCGAGGAGGGACTCCGGACCTATAGTAACAGCTGAAACTGTTTGCACACCGATCGCACGACGGCTGTGCGATCGGATGCGAACTGACTTTCGGTAGTTACTATACTAACCCATTCGCTCGCCGCCGTTGACGTTCAGCGTCTCGCCCGTGACGAACGTGGCGTCGCGGAGGTAGGCGACCGCCTCGGCGATATCCTCGGGCCGGCCGTACCGATCGACGGGGATCGCCGCCAGCTCCTCGGGCGTTCGATCGCTCGTCATGTCGGTCTCGACGTGGCCCGGTGCAACCGCGTTCACCCGGATCTCGGGTGCGAAGTCCCGCGCGTGGCTCCGGGTTAGCGAGAGCAACGCCCCCTTCGAGGAGGCGTAGTGACACCGGGCTTCTTCGAGAATCTGGTTCGAGGCACGATGCAGTTCGTCTTACATCCAGCGGTGTTCGCGGTCTTTCATCGACTGAATCGACAGGTGTGCCGACCGCGTTCCAGCCTGTTGCATCGACCCACGAGTCTTCTCAAATTCTCGGCGTCGATGATTCATCTCGTCGGCATTCCCGATGAACGCACCCGTGGAAGTCACAGCGAGCGAGCCGTCCACGTTTAGGTTAACGCCGAGGACTGTTCTGTGTTTGGCGTTTTCAGAAGTAGGCGTGGACGACTCTTTCTCGCTTTCAGTTCGACGCATCCGCGCGTGGAGATAGAACGACTCAGAGTGGCGGTCGTACTGCAACGTGGACATACGGAACTCGTAGTCCTCGTTCAACAGATACGCACCAATTGGTGTCTCCTCAGCGTCGTCGGGAATCACATAGTCATACTCGACGCGACCGTTCACCGTGGACAGAGAAACGTGGTCGCGGTGGAACGTCGCAGAGCGTTTGTCGTAGACGACGCTCCACGCGTCGAAGTGTGGTTGACTCGTGTTGTCGCCTTTCTTGAGTCGGGCGACACCGCTTTTCGTGGCCTCGATAGCGCGTCGAATCCCCTTCTGCACGAGGTTTGCGGTCAACTCCGTTTCGTTACGAAGTTGGTCGTAGAGGGCTTTCTCGGCTTTCTGTTTCGAGGTTATGCAGTAATCGTTCGGGTGCTTCTACGCCCACTCTGCCGTCGTATTGGCACAGTGGAGGAAGTGGTTTTTTGTCTGATGGAGGTCGTCGCACCGCCCGTTGGGTACGTCGAGTTTGATTTTGACGGTGCGAATCACGTCCTCCATCTGTGCTTCACATACCAAATCTTCTCTTTATAAATTCTACGACTGGCGCGGGGGAGTCGGCTTGCTATCGTTCGTGGTTTGATTCGAGGCTTGTCGGATTCCTTCCACGGCTAAAGCCCTGTCTCTTACCCACAAATCCTATCGCCGTAGTTCACGGAGAATGTCGCTAGTTGTCCACTCTCTTGATGGCGGTGGCAGCAAGAGTTCGGTCTGACACGGTAAAAACGCCGATACGAGGCGAAGTACACTTCTGACGCCACGGAGAATCAAGGAAAAGTCACA
>NZ_JBLRWX010000035.1:0-34222 GCF_047921035.1 Natronococcus sp. | reverse complement strand
CCCGCCGTCGGTCGGCTCGCAGGCTCGAACCTCGTAGACGTCCGCGTACTCGAGGATCGAGCGCGGCGTCAGTCGCTCGCGGAGTTGCTCGG
Source organism: Natronococcus sp. (assembly GCF_047921035.1). NCBI lineage: Archaea > Methanobacteriati > Methanobacteriota > Halobacteria > Halobacteriales > Natrialbaceae > Natronococcus > Natronococcus sp. The sequence goes on along the minus strand of NZ_JBLRWX010000035.1, from coordinate 34,130 downwards.
CGGACGGCTCGACGGTGTACGAGAGTTCGATCTCGCGCATTCGTCGTGACGTTTCGGGCGGGCGGTCAAAGCCGTACTGCTCCCGGCTCGACGGGTAGCGAGTCCGACACGCTTATTCGCGACGCGCGACCAAAACAGTGTAGTGAGTACCGAGACGCCCGAACCGACCGAAACCGACGCGTTCGAGAAGGTCTGCGAGACGCTCGTCGAGCGGATCCTCGCGGGCGAGATCGACCGCGACGAGGTCGAGAAAGCCAAGCTCGAGGCGTGTTCGGAACACTCGGCGCCGAAGGTGCCGAAGAACTCCGAGCTGCTGGACTACGCACCCCAGGAGCACCGCGAGGACCTGGAAGCGGTGCTCCGGCGCAAACCGGTCCGGACCGCCTCGGGCGTCTCCCCGGTCGCGATCATGACCTCGCCCGAGCGGTGTCCCCACGGGAAGTGCCTCTACTGTCCTGGCGGCCCCGACTCGGAGTTCTCCTCCTCCCAGAGCTACACGGGCGAGGAGCCCGCGGCGGCGCGGGGCGTCCAGAACGACTACGACCCGTACGGTCAGGTGACCCTGCGGCTCGAACAGCTCCGGGAGATCGGCCACCCGGTCGACAAGGTCGAGCTGATCCTGATGGGCGGGACGATGACCGCCCGCAGCCACGACTACCAGGAGTGGTTCGTCAAGCGCGCCTTAGAGGCGATGAACGACTACGACGTCGAGAAGGAACCCGAACCTGCCGAGGGCGTCAGCTTCGCGGAGGATCCCGAGGAGTACGAGTTCAAGTACCTCGAGGACGTCATCGCGGAAAACGAGACGAACGACATCCGCAACATCGGGACGACCTTCGAGACCAAGCCCGACTGGTGCGACCCCGAGCAGATCGACCGCATGCTCGAGCTGGGCGGGACGAAAGTCGAGGTCGGCGTCCAGACGACCTACGAGCGAATCAACCGCGAGATGCACCGCGGCCACGGCGCCCAGGCGTCGATCGACGCCAACCGCCGGCTCCGCAACGCGGGATTCAAGGTCGGCTTCCACATGATGCCGGGCCAGCCGGGGATGAGCAAGGAGATGTGTCTCGAGGACTTCCGCCGGCTGTTCGAGCAGGAACAGTGGAAGCCCGACTACCTCAAGATCTACCCGACGCTAATCGTCCGGGGCACTGCGACCTACGACTGGTGGCACAAGGGGGAGTTCGACCCGCTCGACAACGAGGAGGCCGCCGACCTGGTCGCCGAGATCAAGGATATGATCCCGCGCTACACGCGCCTCCAGCGGGTCCAGCGGGACATCCCGGCCGACTACATCGACGCCGGCGTCTGGAAGTCGAACCTCAGACAGCTCGCCAGACAGCGCATGGACGAGCACGGCTGGTCCTGCGACTGCATCCGCTGTCGCGAGGCCGGCATGAACGACGAGACTCCCGAAAACGTCGAACTCGACGTGATGAGCTACGACGCCTGCGGGGGTACGGAGCAGTTCATCTCCGTCGAGGACTTCGAGAAGGACCTCCTCGTCGGCTTCTGCCGACTCCGGTTCCCACACGACGGCGGCACCGCGAGCGGCTCCCCCTCCGCTTCGGGAGACGACCGGATCCGTCCGGAACTCGAGAACGCCGCCATCGTCCGGGAACTGCACGTCTACGGGAGCGAGGTCGCCGTCGGTAGCGAGGGTCAGACCGACCAGCACCAGCACAAGGGGTACGGCCGCCGGCTGATGGAACGGGCGGAAGAACTCGCGGCCGACGCCGGCTACGACAAGCTCAGCGTCATCTCCGGGATCGGCGCCCGGGAGTACTACCGGAACAAGCTGGGCTACACGCAGGACGGCCCCTACGTCAGCAAGCAACTGTAGCCCTTCGCTCCCTCCTTTGGCGTTTTCGCTCGCGCCCACAGCGTCGACGCCGTTTCTCGAGCCCCCTCCTCGGCACCGTATCAGTATTCGTAGGCGAACCCCCCGATACTACCACAACGTTATTACTCCCGACGTGTTATGCCACGTGGTAACAGATGTACGACTGCATTCTCGTCCCGACCGACGGTTCGCCGGAGGGCGAGCGCGCGCTCGAGTACGCGTTCGAACTCGCGCGCACTCACGACGCGACGGTGAAAGCGATCTACGTCGCCAACGTCGCCAGCTACGGCGGGCTGCCGATGGAGACCGCCTGGGAAGGCATCGGGGACGCGCTGCGCTCGGAGGGGCAGGGCGCGCTCGCACGGGTCGAGGAACTCGCGCCACCGGACGTCGACGTCGAGACGGAGATCCTCGAGGGGTCGCCGAGCCAGGTGATCGTCCGCGAGGCGACCCCCGACAGCTGCGACCTCGTCGTTATGGGCACGCACGGCCGCGGCGGGATCGACCGGCTGTTGCTGGGCAGCGTCGCCGAACGGGTCGTCAGACAGTCGCCCGTCCCGGTGTTGACGGTCAGGCTGGGCGAGGACGAACCGGTTCCGGACTCCGAGCGCCAGGCCGAGGCGGCCGAGGGAGAAACGCCGGAGACCTCGGACGTCTAGGTCGGTCGCAGGTGCTCGCAGTCGCCGGCCGAGACCGTCTCCCGGCCGTCGTCGGTCTCGACGACGAGTGCCCCGCTCTCGGTGACGTCGACGGCCTCGCCGACGAGTTCGCCGGTCGGTCGCTCGACCCGAACGCGCTGGCCCAGCGTCAGCGCCAGTTCGCGCCAGGCCGGGACGACGTCCTCGAGGTCGGTTCGCAGATCGTCGAACTCCTCGAGCAACCGCTGGACGAACGCGCGTCGATCGACGTCGCCGGCTTCGGCGCGGATCGAGGTCGCTTCTGCGGGCAACGCATCGGCGTCGATGTTCGCGTTGACGCCGATGCCGACGACGAGCCACGCGATGCGATCGGTCTCGCCCTCCATCTCCGTGAGGATCCCCGCGAGCTTGCGGTACCCGCCCTCGTCGTCGACGGGAACGACGACGTCGTTGGGCCACTTGATTCGGGCGTCGACGCCGGCCTCTCGAGCCGCCCGTGCGGTCGCGACCGACGCCGCCAGCGTGTACAGGGACGCGCGAGCCGGCGCGACCTCGGGCCGGAGGACGATGCTCAACCAGACCCCGCCCGACGGCGCGGTCCACTCGCGCTCGAGGCGACCCCGGCTCCCGGTCTGTTCGTCCGCGAGGACGCCGACGTCGCTCGCACCCTGGGTCGCCAGCTCGCGGGCGCGGTCGTTGGTGCTGCCGATCGCGTCGTGGTACTCGATCGAGAACGGCGCCTCGAGCCCGTACTCGACGGCGGGGGCGTTGTACGCCGTGACGTCAGTTAGGGTGTAGCCGTTCGACCCCCCCTCGATCTCGAAGCCGGCTTCGCGGAGCGCGTCGATCTGCTTCCAGACGGCCGCCCGGGAGATGCCGAGCGACTCGGCCACGTCCGGGCCCGAGACGGGGCCGTCGGCGATCGCCTCGAGGATGGCTCGTCGCGTCTCGTTCATACCGGGAAAGGGACGGGACCGCACTTGAATCGGCTGGATCGACTCTCGAGCTGACCGGTCGCTCGGCCGTCCGATCCGGAGGTTTTTGTCGCTCGCTCCCGGAACGTCGAGTGAAAGAGGTGAGCTAGCACGACTCATGAAAATCGGTACGCGCTGTACGACCTGCGGACGGCGACCCGACGAGAGCGAGATCTCGACTTGCGAGACGTGCGGGCGCGGGGTCCACGACCCCTGTGAGGAGTACGAGACGACCTTCGAGTGTCAGTACTGCGGCGACGAGCCGTGGATCGACGCGGTCGAGTTCTGAGTCGGGCGGCGACGGCGTGACGGGCGAACCGTTCGGCATCCGCGAAACCGGGGACTCGGCGGTACCGAGCGTTAGCTTCGCAGTTCGCGCAGCTTCTCACGACCCGGCGCGATCAGCTCGTCGAGGTAGGCCGCGAGCGTGCCCTTCGCATCCGCGGGGTGGAGATCGCCGGACTCGAGGTCCGCAGCTAGACTCTCGTAGTCCTCGTAGGCGAGGTCGCCGCCGTACTTCTCGGGGCGTTCGACGACGACCCCCTCGAAGCGTGGGAAGACGTGGTACTCGAACAGCTCGAGGACGGGGTTCTCGAGGTCGCCCTCCGGGTCACGTGTGGGCGGGCAAAACGCCGAGTTGACCTTCTCCTCGAGTTCGTCGGTCGAGTCTTCCATCGAGATCGTGATCCCCTCGCTCGAGGACATCTTCCCCTCGCCGCTGGTGAGGTCGGCGACGATCGGCGTGTGGAGGCAGGGTCGGGCCTCGTAGCCGAGGTCCGGAATCTCCTCGCGGTGGAGCATGTGGACCTTCCGCTGATCCAGGCCGCCGACCGCGAGGTCCAGATCGAGGTACTCGATATCGAGCGCCTGCATCAGCGGGTAGACGAGGTGGCTTACCTTCGCCGTCTCGCCGCTCTGGAGTTCGGCCATCGCGCGCTGGGCGCGGTTCATCGTCGTCGAGAGCTCGAGTTCGTGCAGGTCGAGGGTGTACTCCTCCTCGAGCTGGAACTCCGAGCCGTAGACGAACTCGGTGTTTTCCTCGTCGAGGCCGTAGGCGGTAAACTGCGCTTTCATCTGCTCGGCAGTCTCGCGGATCTCCTCGAAGCTGCCCTTCCCGTTGAGGTAGGCGTGGACGTCCGCGAGCAGGACGACGACCTCCATACCGGCGTTCTGGAGGTCGATCAGCTTGTTGGCGGTCAGCAGGTGTCCCAGGTGCAACACGCCGGAGGGCTCGTAGCCGACGTAGACGCGCTTCCCCTCGGGATCGTCGGCGAGTTCGCGCACCTCCTCGTCGGTGACGACTTCCTCGGCGTTTCGCGTGATTAGCTCGTAGGCGTCCATCTCTATCTCATCGCACCCGGCGAACGGTTTTATAATAACCGACCCGCGACCGCGAGAGACCGGATCAGACGCCGGCGCTCGTCACCGTCGTCGTTCCGTCCTGTCGAACCCGGAACTGGTACCCCTCGTAGGTGAACTCGATGGCGGCGTCGGCCGTCGCCCGCGGCGGCGAGGAGAACAGATCCGCGAGCAGTTCGTTGACCGTGTAGTAGATCGGCGCGAGGTCGGTCGGCTCCCGATTCTCGAGGTCGGCAACGAGTTCGACGACCTCCGTCGCCGGCGTCTCCCGATTGGTGTCGAGCGTGCGTCTCGCAATGATATCTCCGTCGTCCGTCGCGTTCATTTGAGTGTGCGTACTACCAACTGGAACGTCCGTAACCGTTCTACTGGCGTATGCACGCATCGTCCGCCCGCTCGCGGTTCCCCTGGCAGCGGTCGTTGCAGCCACTGCCTGCCAAAGATTCATACCGATTTCGACGTATCACTCGGTCGTATGGGCTATCGAGAGGATGCCATCAACGCCGCTCGGCGGACCGTCTACCCGCAGATTCACTACCTCCTGCGGGGGACCTTCGGGGGGTACGCCGTCACGCACACCACCGCGGACGAGTACGTGCTGACCGCTAACTGCTCCGAGGCGGAGATCGAAGCGCTGCTCGACGACATCGGATTTTCGCGCAACCCGATCTCCGCGGTGAAGGTTCGGATGGACGGGAACACCGCCGAGGGGTCGTGGGTGTGGCGGCCGTCGCCGCTGGCGTCGTACCAGCTCCACGTCGTCCTCCACGAACTCGAGAACGCCGAGGGCGTCGACGTCTACGCCCACTGGGAGTGTTCCTGGATCCGCCACCCCTACAGACACTACGTCGCCCGCGGCTACGACGCCCAGAAGGGCGTCGAACTCACTCGCCGCTGGCTGATCGACGACGACGGGGAGACGCTGCGGGGCGAGGACTGCGACATCCGCTACGAGGTCGACGGCTCGTTCAGCCGGCGGGCCAGCGAGTACTTCTCGCTGTCGTACTACCGGGTCAGGGAACTCACCGCCTCGATCAGATCGCGAGTGCCGTTCGTCAACGGCGCCGACAACGACCACATCACCGAAACCGAAGACGGTCGCGACACCCTCTCGCCGCGGATCACCGACCGCTTCTAGAGCTCGCCGTTTCGAATCCGACGCTCGGCGTCCTCGAGCGCCGCCTCCCGATCGAACGCCTCGATAATTTCCCGGAGCTCGGCCTCGTCGGCGTCGGCCAGGTCCCGCGCGTGAGCCGTCACGTTCGGCACCGCGCGGATGATGTTGTCCACGATCGGCACCTCCGCGACCTGGGGCGACCGCGAGAGCGGGTTGAGGTCGATCACGATTTCGGTCTTGCCCATCGCCTCGAGGGCCTCCGCTCGATCGCCGTCCTCGAGCGGGACGACGACGACGTCGGCCGCGTGGATGCCGTCGGCGTCGACCTTCGCGCGCTGGTGGTCGAGGTTCGGGATCCGGGCGTCGGCCTCGATCCCCTTGACCTCCTCCGCGCCGTGGTCGCGCAGATGGTCGGCGATCGCTTCGATTCGCTCGGGCGTGCGGTTGAACAGGTTAACCTCGAGATCCGCTCCCGTAGCCTCGGCGAGTTCGACCATCTCGCCGGGAACGAGCGCGGCGACGTTGCCGTTGATCGAGAGCACCGGTTTCTCGGCGAGCAGCAGGTGGGCCGCGGCGGCCCGTTCGGCCTCGTCGGCGCTCGGGATGGTCTCCTCGCCGAGCAGGTAGTCGAAGGCGCTGCCTCGCCCCTCGGCGTGCATCCCCTGGAGGTGGGTGATCCCCTTCTCGACGCCCCGCTCGATCCGGTGGCGGGTGAGCAGGTCCTGGTATCTGGGGTGGTCCTCCGGAATCTCCTCCTCGTGCTCGACGTCGGCGGAGACGGTGTCGTAATCAGTCATGAACGATGACTCGAGACCGTCGATGAAAAGCCGACCGATCCCTACTTTAGCACCGCACCCGAGGGGTGGGTTCGACAGACCGACGGCTCGTAGCCGGCGTCCGAGAGCCCGGTCCCGAGGGCGAAGACGGTCTCGCCGAGCATCGCCATCGACGCCTGTCCGCCGACGCCCGCCACGTCCTCGATCGCCTCCTCGAGCGTCGGCGTCAGCAGCTCGGCCTCGCGGGCGAACCGACGCGAGGCGTCCATGAGACACTCGAGGGTGGGCTCCTCGACGAGCCGCGAGAGGGCTTCCTCCCCGGCCCGCGAGAGCTTCGCGGTTTCCCCCGCGAGCACGTCGGCCGTCGACAGCTCGCCGAACGCGACGTACTCGACCCGGGCCCGGGCGGGAACCGCGTCGAGTTCGTTGACCGCGGGGCCGCCCGGCTCGAGCCGGATCGGGATCCCGCCCTGTGCCTGGGCGACGACGTCGCCCAGCCCCGTTCCGGCCTCGACCTCCGCGGCGTGGGCGATCGCGACGAGTTCGTTTCGTGACCGCCGTCGCTCGAAGACCTGGTTCGCCGCGAACGCCGTGCCCAGCGCCATTGCCCCCGAGACGCCGAACCCGGCCCCCAGCGGGAGCTCGGACTCGGCCTCGACGCGGGCCGGCACCTCGAGTTCCTCGAGGACCGTCCGGACCGGATCGATCTCGATCGGGTCGCCGTCGAGGACGACCGCCGTCTCGGTCGCGGGTTCGACGGTCACCTCGACGCCGTCGGTCAGCGTCAGTCCACCCCCACGTGAGCCGGCCTTCGTCGGGTCCGCGTCCGGATGGGCGCTGAAGAATCCGGTCACGTGGCCCGGCACGAACGCCGTCGCCTCCTCGCGCATCATCACCCGGTTGTCACTCGCCCGGTATAACGTTACAGGTTCGACGCCGACGGCTCAGGACACTTCAGGGTCCCGGCTTTTCCGTTCGGAGTGCCAAGGACGGCTCGATGAGCGAACAGTTCTCGCTGCGGCCCGCCGTCCCGGTAGCCGGCAGCGACAGCGAGGGATCCATCCTCGAGGACGGGTGGGGCTGAGCGATGGCAACGAACACGGAAACCGGCGGTTTCGGCCGGTTCTTCCAGCAGTACACGAAGACCTGGATGCACGCCGTCGCGACGGCCGGGCTCACCGCGTTCGGACTCCTCTCGTTCGTCCACCGCGGGTTCGTCCTCCTGGCGCTCGCCTGCTATATCGTCCCGCCGATCGTCCTCTACATCACGCGACGTGGCGACGACGCAGCCGGGAGTTCGATGTCGCCGACCGACGCGGCGCTCGCGGAGCAAAGCGAGTCGGACGGAAACGAGCGAAACGGAGGCGAGCGGATCGAACCCGAGGACCGGTCCGCCCCGGAGTCGGGCGCCGATTCGCTCGGCCCGCCGCCGGCCGAGCCGGAGTCTCGATCCGAGTCCTCGCGGGAGGACGAACGGGAGTCGCTCGAGGGGACGTCGACGACCGACCGCGAACCGGAGCCCCGGCCCTCGAGCGAGCCGACGGCCGACGCCGAACCGTCGACCGAGTCGGCGGGTACAGCCGCGTCGGAATCCGAAGTAGACGAGCCCGCTGGCGAGACAGAGCTGACTGGCGAGGCCGACCCGGCGGCCGAGGGCGCCGCGCCGGCGTCCGAATCGCACGACGAGGGCGAGACCGACTCCGAGTCCGAACCCGAACCCGAGTGGCGACACGCGGAGGCACCCACCGACGCAACCCTGCTCGACGCCGCGGTCGCCGACCGCTCGAGTGCCGTCGCCGTCGGCGAGGGTGGTGTGGTCGCGACGACGGACGGCGAGGAGTGGTCCATCACCCTCGAGGACGGTCCCGCCGCCCAGGGGCAGACCCTGCACGGCGTCGACGTAACCGAGGACGGCGAGGCCGCCTGGGTCGCCGGCGACGGGGGCGCCGTCGGCCGACTCGAGCTCGACACGGGTCGCCACACCGACTACTCGGCGCCCGACGATCGGACCGACAACCTGGCCGGAATCGCCGTCGCTGGCAGCGAGGGCGACGAGACCGTCCTGGTGATCAACGGCTCTGGCGAGGTGCTGCGCGGTCGGTACCGCGACGGCGACTGCAGCTGGGACGCTCCCGTCCAGCCGGGCAGCGGCTCGAGCCTGAGCGACGTCGTTCTCGTCGACTCGTCGGTCGGCTACTGCTGTGACACGAACGACGGCGTCTTCGCGACCGACGACGGCGGCGAGCGCTTCGAGCCGATCGGAATCGACGGCGCCGACGGCACCCCGACCGGACTCGCCGGGGGGGAGGACGGATCCTGTTTCCTCTGTACCGACGCCGGCGTCGTCCACCGCTACGACGGCTCGCGGTGGACCCCCGAGCGGGTCTGCGAGGACGCGCTGACTGGGATCGCTCGAGTCGGAGACCGACTCGCGGTCTGTACCGCCGACGGAACGATCCACGAGCGCGACGGACCGACAGCCGACTGGGAACGGGCCGACGCGGACGCGCCGGCGGAACTCGAGGCGATCGCGCTCGGCGACGACCTCGGGGTCGCCGTCGCCGGCGAGGGAACGGTGCTCGAGCGACGATGATCGCGAGCCGCGCCGTCAACCCCGTTGCGAACGGACCGCCTCCGGTTTCGTCCGGTATTGTCGGTCGGCGGTACAGTACACGTGAAACTACCGGGAACGGCGTCTCGATCGAACCGATCGTGGCCCGCTCGGCTCCGATACCGTCGGCACGCCGATAGCCGGCGAGCAGCGTCGTCACTACGTATCAACACAGTATGGCACTCGGAGGAATCGCACTCGCGGCCGACTTCGCCATCGTCATCGTCGCGGCGACGGTGCTGAGCTACGCCGCCCGACGGACCGGACAGCCGACGCTCGTGGCATACATCCTGACCGGGATCGTTCTCGGTCCCGTGTTGCTCGGCGTCGTGACCGAAGAACAGCTCATCGAAGTGATGGCCGAACTCGGGCTCGGCTTCCTGCTTTTCGTGCTCGGGATCGAGATGCGGTTCGAGCGGATCAAGGATATCCTCAGGCCGATCGTCAACATCTCGATCGGACAGACGATCCTCCAGACCGCCGCCGCGTTCGGGATCGCGTTCCTGCTCGGCTTTCGGGGGATGGACGTGTTCATCATCGCGCTCGCGACCGTCTTCGGCGCGACGCCGATCATCGTCAAGCTGCTCGACGAGAAGGGAGATCTGAAGAGCCTCCCGGGACGGATCGACATCGGCGTCCTCATCGTCCAGGACATCTACCTCGTGATCGTCCTCGCGCTGGTCGGCGCGGGGCTCGAGGGAACCGCCGGCGAGATCCTCTTCGACGTCGCCTGGATCCTCGGACTGATGGCGGCGATCGGGGCCGCCTCCTACGTCGCCTACCAGTACCTGTTGCCGACGTTGCTCGAGTCGGTCGCGAGCGACCGAAACGTCCTGTTCGTCGTCGGGCTGGCGTGGGCGTTCCTCTTTATCTTCGTCGCTGAAGCCCTCGAGCTCTCGGTCGAGGTCGGGGCGTTCATCGCCGGTCTTAGCCTCGCCCAGCTCCCCTACAGCACCGAGCTCAAGGAGCGAATGCGCCCGGTGACCGACTTCTTCCTCGTGGTCTTCTTTACGAGCATCGGGCTCCAGCTCGAGGCCGACTACCTGCTGGCGTACTGGCAAGAGGCGCTCGTCGCCTCCGCCGTGCTGATGGTCGGCAACTTCCTCATCATGTTCTACCTCATCAACCGCGAAAACTTCGCGCCGGAGACGTCGTTCCTCGGAAGTATCAACATGGTACAGGTCAGCGAGTTCTCGCTCGTGGTCGGCGCGCTCGCGGTCACGGAAGGACTCGTCGACGAGCCGATCCTCGGCTACCTCAGTCTGATGGCGCTGGTCACGATGACGCTGTCGACGTACATCATCATCTACAACGACCGACTCTACGAGCTGGCCGCGCCGTACCTCGAGCGTTTCGAGGACGAGGACCAGCGCGACGCCTCGCTCTCGATTACCGAGGATCACGCGGTACTGATCGGCTACGACCCCGTCGTTCGCGAGACGCTGCCGGTCGTTCAGGAGGCGTTCGAGGACGTGATCGTCGTCGATCGGTCGGTCGAGAACGTCGACGAACTGGAGTCGATGGACGTCGACTTCCGATACGGCGACATCCGCCACGGCGAGATCCGCGAACAGGCCGATCTCGAGCACGCCGCGTTCGTCCTCTCGATGGCCCGTCCCCCGTCGGTGAACAGACAGCTTGTCGAGGAGACCGACGACGACACGTTCGTCGTCGCCGCCGCGGAGCACGTCGACGAGGCGGAGGACCTCTACGAACTGGGCGCCGACTACGTCGTCCTCAAGGAGGTGATGGCGGGCGAACTGCTCGGCGAGTACATCGAGACGTTCGCCGGGGACCGGGAGCAGTTCCGGGAGTCCGCCCGGGAGTCGATGAACCGGATCCGCGAGCGAGGGTCCGCTCCCCCCGAACCGCCCCGGGAGGGCGTCGGAACCGCCGCCGACGCCAGCGGAGGTGACGGCAAGTGAGCGAGTTCGAATTCATCGCCGCGCTCACGCTGATCTTCGTGGTCGCGGCGCTCCTGCTGATCGCCGCGACTCGCTTCTCGCTGCCGACCGTGCCGTTCTACCTGCTCGCGGGTGTCGCGTTCGGCGCCGCCGGAAACGTCGTCGGCATCGTCGACGAGGGGCAGTTGCTCGACCTTGCGCAGTGGGGGATCGCGTTCCTCGTGTTCGCGTTCGCCGTCGAACTCGAGCCCCTCGAGGGACGAAGCCTGCGCCGAGACAGCCTGATCGTCTCGGTCGTCCAACTCGTCGTGACCGGATTCATCATGTTCGGGATCGGACTCGGACTCGGACTCGACGGGCTCAACGCACTGTACTTCACGCTCGCCGGCACGCTCAGCTCCTCGCTGGTCGCGCTGAGCCTGCTCGAGCGACGGGTCAGACTCCGCAGCCTCCACGAGCGGATGGCCGAGTCGATCCACTTCGTGGAGGACGTGGTCGCGATCGTCGCGGTCCTGTTGCTGTCGGCGTTCGTCTACGCCGAGGGAAGCCTCGTTCCGCTCGGCGCAGGGATCGCGATGATCGCCGGTGCGCTGGCGTTCCGTCACTTCCTGTTCGAGCGGTTCGTGACGGCTGCCGAGAGCGACGTCGAGATCCTCATGCTCACCGGGGTCTCGCTGATCATCGGTTTCATCGCCATCTCGGAGTTAGCCGGCGTCTCGATCGTCGTCGGCGCCTTCGCGGCCGGGATCGCGGTCGCGTCCGAGTACCCCCACGACGTCGAGATGGTCGACGCGATCGGCTACCTCGAGGACTTCTTCACGCCGATCTTCTTCATCACGCTCGGCGCGCTCGTCTCGATCCCGACGCTCGAGACGCTCGGAATCGGCGCCCTGCTCCTAGTCGCCGTCTTCGTTCTCAACCCGCTGGTCACCTACCTGGTGCTTCGCTGGCGGTCGTACGACTCGCGAACGGCGACGCTGGCCGGCTACAACCTCGACCAGATCAGCGAGTTCGCGCTGATCATCGCGATCGAGGCGCTCGCCGCTGGCGTCCTCGTGCCGGAGCTGTTCGACGCGATCGTCCTCGCGGCGATCGTCACGATGCTCGGCTCGACGCTCACGACTCGGTACGCCGAGGCGGGGTTCCAGCGGCTCGTCGATCGCGGCGTCTTCGAGACGGACCTCGAGCGGGTGCGGGAGCGGAGTCAGGTGAGCGACGACCTTCGAAACCACGTCATCGTTACCGAGTACGATCGCGAGGGACAGCAGGTCGTCGAAGCCTGCGAGCGCGCCGACCAGCCCTACGTCGTCATCGAGAGCGACCCCCATCGAGAGGACGCGGTCAGAGAGCACTGCGAGAACTACGTCCTCGGAGACGTCATGACCGAGTCGACGTGGACGGTCGCGAACGTCGACGAAGCGACGCTGGTCGTCGGCACCGTCGCTCGGGAGTCGTGGGCCGAACAGATCCTCGCGCTCGACATCGACGCCGACGTCATCGTCCGGGCCGTCGACGTCGAGTCGGGAACGGAACTGCTCGAGCAGGGCGCGCTCTTCGTTGCCATCCCGGACGAGCTGGCGGCCGAACGGCTCGCCGAGCAGATCGAATCGGTACTGATCGGCGACACCTCTCTGGAAGAACTCAGAGACCACGGCGAGGAACGACTCGAGCGCGCGGTCGAGTACGGGCCGAGCGATGTCGACCGACTCCGCTAACCGTCTGGTCCGGCCCCCGTTCGCACCGACCGCTACTCGGGGCTGGGCAGGGAGATTACCGGGAACTCGGGGTCGGTGACGAGATCCGTCGTGATATCGCCGGCGAGGATCCGTTTGATCCGGCTGCCGCCGCGGGCCCGAAACGCGATTGCGTCCGCGCTCGCCTTCTCGGCCGCCTCGAAGAACGCCGGAACGACGTCGGTCGCGAACACCGTCTTCGTGTCGACGGCGACGAACTCGCTGAGCATCGCCTCCGCGGTCGCGAGAACCGCCGACGCGTCCTCGCGGCGCTTCTCGAGGGGCGCCTTGTCGGGTGCGCCGCCGGCCTTCTCGATGACGTGGACGACCGTCACGCGCTCGAGGTCATCGAGGTACGGCTCGAGCGCGGCACACGTCGTCCGCGCGTCCGCTTCGGTCGCGACCGGAACGAGGACGTGCTGGAAAAGACCCATACGACGACTTCGGGAACGCAGTACAAGTACGTTCTCCCGAATCGCTTATGACTGTCGCTCAGAGTACGTAATGCGCAACCTCCTGCGATCCGCAGTGACCGCACTCGTCGCTGTCGTCGGGAAGGTTTCGACCGCAGTTTCGACACTCGAACAGCTCGCTTCCTCGCCCACCGTTGCGTAACACGTCGAATACCCCCATCCTTCGTAGACGTTACACGTACACCCTTATTAATCCTGTTCCGGATGCCGGATCCCGAACGCGATGGCCCCGTGCGAGAGCCGATCGGAAACCGCATCGGCGTTCAGCTCCGCCAGTAGGCCCTGGTCAGGAGCACGAGGACGGGAAAGATCTCGAGACGCCCGATCCACATGTAGAGGATCATCAGCAGCTTCGAACTGGTGGGGAAGTCGACGTAGCCGCCCATCGGTCCGGTGACCGGACCGAGCCCCGGACCGATGTTCCCGAGCGTCGCGATGGAGGCGCTCAGCAGGTCGAGCAAGCCGATATCGAACCCGACGCGGGCGGCGTCCGCCGCGAACAGGCCGATCCCGACGAAGAAGATCACGAGGTACAGCAGCGTGAACGCGTAGATCCCGCGGATCGCGTCCTCGTCGAGCACGCGACCGTTCATCCGAACGGGTCGAACCGCTTCCGGATGGATCGTCGTGAACACCTCCCGACGGAGCGACTTGAAGACGATCAGCCACCGGAGAATCTTGATTCCGCCGCCCGTCGACCCGGTCGAGCCGCCGATAAACATCGCGATCAGGAGGATCCCCTTGGCGGCACCGCCCCATTCGTCGAAATCCATGTTCGCGTACCCCGTCGAGTTGACCAGCGAGGCGATCTGGAAGGCGGCGTAGCGCGCCGACCGCTCCACGTGCCCGCCGATCTGGCCCGTTTCGGGCGTCTCGAGCGCGGAGACGAAGAGCACGACGGCACAGACGACCGTCAGCACCGACACCGCGCCGAGGTAGGCCCGGAACTCGTTGTCCCGCAGTAACGTCCGCGGGTCGCCGGAGATGACGTGCCACCAGAGCACGAAGTTGACGCCCGCGAAGAACATGAACGGGATCACGAGCCACTGGACGACCGGCGAGAACGCCTCGATGCTCCGCGCCTCGGGGGAGAACCCGCCCGTCGGCAGCGTCGTGAAGCCGTGGGCGATGGCGTTGTACAGGTCCATGTTCGGCGCGTAGCCCAGCAGGTGAACGCCGTACAGGAGTGCCATGAACAGGACCGTGAGCGCGATGTAGGCGATCCAGAGAACGCGGGCGGTTTCGGCGATGTGGGGCGTGAGCTTCGAGATACCGGGACCGGGCGTCTCCGCCTGCATCAGCTGGGCGCCCCCGACGGCCATCTGCGAGAGGATGGCGACCGCGAGGACGATGATTCCCATCCCGCCGAGCCACTGGCTAAGCTGGCGCCACATCAACATCGCGCGGGAGTGGGTGTCGAAGGAGATGTCGCCCATCACCGTCGCCCCGGTCGTCGTGAACCCGCTCATGCTCTCGAAGAGGGCGTTTACCGGCGCTGCGACGGTCCCGTTTCCGGCGAGGACGTACGGAATCGCACCGAACGTGGCGGCGAGCAGCCAGGACATCGCGACGACGAGAAACGCCTCCCTCGCCCCGGGATCGGGGTCGGGATCCAGCCGCCGAAGGGCGAGCCCCGAGCCGGCGGTGATCGCCATCGAGGCGACGAAGACCCAGAGGTCCTCGCCGCCGTAGGCGAGCGCGACGACGATCGGCACGGTGAACGCGAGCGAGAAGAACGCGAGGATCGTCCCGACCAGGCTCAGTCCCGCCCGCCAGTCGACGCGGAGGTTCCGTCTCACGTGTATCCCCTCGATACCGTTAGACCGGAAGCAGTACCCTTGTCGCCTTCGGTTGCGCGAGCGGACGCGATACGTGCCACGAGTTATCCCTCGAGGCGCTGAATCAGCGCCTGTCTGAACGTCCGCGGTGCTCGCTGCTCCCCGCGGGCCATCACGACCGTCCCGTCGCTCCGTTCGACGATCCGCTGTGGGATCGAGCCGTACAGCGCTTGCGCGACGGTGCCGGTTCCGGTCGCACCGACGACGACCGTCCGGTACTCGACGGCCGTCTCGACGACCGCCTCCGTGACGTCGTCGGCGACGACGACCCGGGGTTCGTACTCCTCGTCCTCGAGCCCGGCGTCCTCGGCGACGGCGGCGATCGTCTCCCGCCCGATCGCCTCCGGATCGGTCGGATCCTCGTCCGCCGGTTCTCCGTCGGTTCCGTCCGGCTCGGGTTGGACGTTCAGCAGCGTGAGCGTCCCGTCGGCGAACGCACGACGGAGTTCGCCCGCACGCCTGGCCGACGTTGCGGCGTGCGGTCCGGTTCCCGCCAGCGCGACGATCTCTCCGGGCGAGTCCGCCGGATCCTTGATCAGCGTCACGTCACACGGCGCGCGCTCGAGCAGCGGATCGATCGTCGAGCCGAACAGGACGTCGCGCCGCCGACGCTCGCCCGACCAGCCCAGGAGGACGTGGTCCGCCTCCTCCTCCTCGAGCACGGCGAGGATCGAATCGCCCGCGTTCCGCCCGACGATCGAGCGGGTCCTGATCGCGACGTCCAGGTCCCCGGCGATGTCGCGGGCGTTCTCGAGCAGCTGTCGCTGTCGCTCGACGCGCTGTTCTTCGAACTCGATCTGTGCCGGCGAGGTCTGGGGCGGCACCTCGATCACGTTGACGGCGACGAGTTCGCCCGCGCGATCCTGACTCGCGGCGCTCGCAGCGGCGTACTTGAGCAGCGGCCGCTGGGTCGCGGGGTTCGCGACGGGAACGACGACGCGGTAGGCCTCGTCCTCGCGGTCCGCACTCTCCTCGAGCGGTGCGACCGCCTCGCCGATCAGCGTCGTCGAGATGGCTTGGTCCTTCGCGTAGAACTGGTACCAGGCGATGCCGACGAAAACGATCCCGACGCCGATCGCCTGCACCTGCCACTGCATCTGGACCATGACGCCGAGACAGGCCACGGCGCCCAGAATCGGCACGATCGGGTACAGCACCGACGGGATGCGGAAGTCCGGCTCGTACTCGTCGGGATCCGCGCGTCGGAGGACGACGACCGCGACGTGGACGAGCGCGTAGGTGATGAGAAACATGAAACTCGCGACGTCGGCGAGCGTCGCGATCGGTAGCGGACTGGCGATGAGCGCGAGGATGACGGCCCCGGTCGCGAGGATCGCCCGGTAGGGCGTCCGGTACCGGTCGTGAATCTTGTTGAGCCAGTTGGTGAGGATCTGGTCGCGTCCCATCGCGAAGTTGACCCGTGCCGCCGAGAGGATCGACGCGTTCGCCGAGGAGACGGTCGCCAGGATCGCACCGGTGATCATGACGAGCGAGCCGACGGTCGCAAACTCGAGCGCGTAGTCGCCGACGACCAGGCTGCCGAACTCGCCGGCGGTCGCGGCGGCGACGTCGGCGACGGGGATATCAGAGGCGGCCAGGTCCGGCACCGGGAGGGTGCCCGTGCTGACCAGCATCACGAGGACGTAGAGGAGCGTCGGCGTCACGACCGCAGCGATCATCGAGAGCGGCAGGTTCCGACCGGGATCCTTGATCTCTTCCGCGCTCGTCGCGATCACCTCGAATCCGATGAACGTCACGAAGACGGTCCCCGCGGTCGCGGCGACGGCGGGCCAGCCCTCCCCCGCGGTGAACGGCGTGAGCAGGCTGGTGTCGACGTTCAGCAGCCCGACGATGATGAAGACGGTGATCAGCGCGACGAGGACGACGACGATGACGTTCTGCAGCGAACCGGTCTCCTTGACGCCGCGGTAGTTGACCGCGACGAGCAGCGACGTCATCGCCAGCCCGGCGAGGATGACGGTGAGCGCGCCCGACGGCTGATTCAGCAGGTACTGGCCGAATCCGAGCATGTAGAACGCCGTCGCGAACATCAGCCCGGCCCACATCCCCCAGCCGACGATCGTCCCGAAGAAGCTGCCGAGCGCGTGGTTGACGTAGTAGTAGCTCCCGCCGGCTTTCGGCATCCCGGTCGCCAACTCCGACAGCGACAGCGCCGCCAGCAGCGCGACCACGCCGCCGATCACGAACGAGATCATGCTGGCCGGCCCCGCGCTCTCGGCCACGATTCCCGGGAGCACGAAGATGCCGGCGCCGATCATCGTCCCGAGCCCGAGCGTGTAGGCCTCGAGGAAGCCGAGGTCCCGGGCGAGTTCCTGATCGGACTCAGCCACGTTCGAATACACCTCGCTGGACCCGACGTGGACGCACCCGAGTCGGATCGCCCGCCCTCATTTTCGATTCCAGAATCTCATTCATATACTCGATTCTGATTCGATCCGGCACGATAAGACTATTGCATATTCCGCAACGGCAGGCTACTCCGTCGCGGACTCGAACGGCGCCAGTACCGAATCGGTGAATCCGTCGCGAGAGAGAACGGTCAGAAGGTCGCCGGCACGGATCTCGCTTTTTCCCGTCGGCGTCAGTACCTCGTCGTCGCGTTCGATCGAGACGACGAGCAGATCGCCCTCGAGCAGTCCCTCTTCGTCGGCCCGACGCAGCGTCTTCCCGACGATCGGCGCATCGTCGTCGACGGTGAGTTCGATGACCTCGTTGCCGCCGGCGAGACTGATGTAGTCCGAGAACTGCTGGTGGGTTTCGGCGGGTCCGAACGGGTGGTAGGCCTGGAACTGCTCCGTGCGGACGAACTTCTCGTCGTCGATCTCGATACCGAGTTCGGTGAGTTCGCGCGCGACATCGTTTATCGACTCGACGTCGCTGCCGACCGCGAGGACGTGCAGATTACGTTTGCCAGCCATGAACTCCCGGACGTTGATGACGCCGGTGATCGTCCGGGCTCGCTGAACGAGCCGGGCCCGGTCCTCGATCGGAACCGTCGCGACGTAGAGGGTCGTGATCATCTCGTCGGCCGTCTCGAAATCGACGTTGGCGTGGTACCCCCTGATCACGCCCGCGTTCTCGAGCTGATCGATCCGATTTCGAATCGTCGCGGGCGAGACGCCGACTTCCTCGGCGATCATGGGTGCGGAGGTGTCCCGCGCATCGTTCATCAACGCGTGGATGATCCGCTTGTTCACGTCGTCCAGACGAATGCTCATGCCGGCAGTACGGTAGCGCGGTTGAAGGCTCCTGCTTTTCGATCGAACCGTCGGTCGCTGCTCGCGCTCGGAGACGATCTCGCTGGAACACGGCTATCGAAGCGCCCGGAGTACCGTCGGCCTCGACGCCGGCATCACCGGCCTCGGGCTTCCCGATGTCGCCAGGATCGTGTGGACCGGGCGCCTCGAGCACTCCCGGCGAGTCACACCTTCGATGCCACTTCGTCTAACACCGCGGCGTCGACGAAGAGCACGACGTGATCGCCGGGCTGTGGCACCGTCTCCCCTCGAGGCGCGACGAGCCGTCCGCCTCGAGAGAGCGCGCCGACGACGACCCCGCTCGGGAGGTCGGCCGTCGACTCGGCGATCGGACGGCCCGTCAGCGCGCTCTCGTGGCCCAGTTCGATCTCGACGACCTCGGCGCGGTCGTGCTCGAGCATCGCGATCTTCTCGGTCTGGTCGGTCCGGGTAAAACGGACGATCTCCTCGGCGGTTTCCTCTCGGGGGTTGATCGCGACGTCGATCCCGACCGTCTCGAAGAGGTCGGTGTACTCGGTGTTGTCGATGATCGCGATCGTTCGATCGACGCCGATCCGGTGGGCGAGCAGGGAGACGAGCAGGTTCCGCTCGTCGCGGCCGAGCGCGGCGACGACGACGTCGGCCTCGTCGATGTGCTCTCGAGTGAGAAACGTCGTCTCCATCGCGTCGTGTTCGATAACGAGGGTCTTTGGCAACGCTTCCGCGAGTTCGCGGGCGCGCTCGCGATCTCGCTCGATCAGCCGCGGCGAAATCCCGTGGGATTCGAACTCGCGTGCGGTCTGATAGCCGATCTCGCTGCCGCCGACGATAACCACGTCCTCCGCCCGTACCGCGTCGTCCGGCTGGTTCGCCCTCGCGAACGCACCGACGGACTCGGGGCTTCCGATGACGACGACCCGATCCCCGTCCTCGAAGCTCGTCTCTCCGCTGGCGACGACGAGTTCCGCCTCCCGAAAGACTCCGGCGAACGTCATCGAGCCGTATCGGTCGGCCTCGCGGACCTGTTGGCCGATTAGCGGGCTCTTCGGACCGATCTCGAACTCGGCCATCCGTACCAGTCCGCCGGCGAACGTCTCGACGTCTTGCGCTCGGGGAAAACCGGAGATGTGAACGATCTTCTGTGCGACCAGCAGGTCCGTACAGATCATGAAGTCCACGCCGAACGCGCTTTCCGAACCCTCCCACGTCTCCAACAGCGTGTGGCGGCGAACGCGTGCGATCGTGAACGCGTCGGTTGCGGTCTTGGCGGTGCCACAGACGACGAGGTTCGTCTCGTCGTCGTCCGTACACGCGACGATCAGATCCGCTTTCTCGAGTCCGGCCTCCCGAAGCGTTTCGAGTGTCGTTCCGTCGCCCGCTATCGAGAGGACGTCGTGAGCGTACGTGATCTCCTCGGCTATCCGTCGGTCACGTTCGACCACCGCGATCTCGTGGGCACGCTCGAGGTTCGACGCGATCATTCGCCCGACTTGCCCCGCACCGACGATGAGTACGTACATGCGTATTCGTTTTCGGAACGCGACGGACTCGAGATGCCGACCGTCCTCCGTCCGTGTCTCGGATACGACCCGAGCGCACATAATTGGGGGCGCCAACGAGACGACCGAACGGGACAATGACGGCACAATCCCTATTCATCGGTGTTTGTTAGTGGAGAGCGATGGAAGACTGGCGTCGCCGAATCGGGTACGCACTTCTGACGGTCGCCGCGATTATCGTCGTCTACTCGACGACCTACCAGTGGGCCATGCTGACGTTCGAGGGCCGCGATATCCCCTTCTACAAGGCCGTGCAGGTCGTCATCGAGTCGCTCACGACCGCCGGATTCGGCGGCCACGCGCCGTGGCAGAGCACGGTGTTGAACGTCATGGTGATCGGGATGAACCTCACCGGCGTCCTGCTCGTCTTCCTCGGGCTGCCGCTGTTTGCGATCCCGCTGCTTCGACAGGCCCTCGACTCTGGACCGCCGACGACGAGCGACCTGACCGATCACGTGATCATCTGCGGCCACTCGGCGCTCGACGACGTGTTACGGAAGGAACTCGACGAGGTCGGGATTCCCTACCTCTTCGTCGACCCCGACCCCGAGCTAGTATCCGATCTCGCAGACCGCGGTATCAACGCCGTTCACGGGGATCCGGAGGAGATTCAGACGCTTCGGGATGCCAACGCCGCCGAAGCGCGCGGCCTCGTCGCGGACGTCGACGACGAGGCGAACCCGACGATCATCCTCTCGGCGCTCCGGATCAATCCCGACGTGCGGATCATCAGCGTCGTCCGGGACTACAAGACGGCGACGTACCACGAGTACTCCGGCGCCGACGAGGTCGTGCTGGCCCGCCAGCAGCTCGGCGAGGCCTTTGGCATGCGGGCGACGACCTCCTTCGCCGAGAAGCTCCGGAACGTGATCGAGGTCGAGAACGAGTACGAGATCACCGAACTCCTGATCGAGGAGGGCAGCGATCTCGCCGGCCGCACGATCAGGGAGGCCGAAATCTTCGACCGGGAGGGGATCACCATCGTCGGCGTCTGGCTCGGCGGCAAGTTCGTGATCTCCCCCGATCCAGACACCGTCCTCGAGGAGAACACGATCCTCCTCGTCGCGGGCGGTCACGGCGGGTTCGAAGACGTCACCGCTCGGTCGATCCCGACCCACCACCATCCGTCCCGCGTCGTCGTCTGCGGGTACGGTACGGTCGGCTGGTCGGTAACCGAGACGCTTCGAGACGCAAACATCGACACCACCGTCGTCGACCACGAGGATCGGGAGGGCGTCGACGTCGTCGGCGACGCGACCGATCCGGACACCTACGAGCACGTCGACGTCGAGGACGCCGAGACCGTCGTTCTGGCGCTGGACGACGACACGACCACGATCTACGCCACGCTGGTCATCAGGGAGATCGACCCCGACGTCGAGATCATCGCCCGCGCCGACGATCCGGACACCGTCTGGAAGTTGTACAACGCCGGCGCCGACTACGTCCTCTCCCTGCCGACGGTGACGGGCGAGATCCTGGCCTCGTACCTGGTCGAGGAGGTCGAGATCGTCACGCCACAGGTGCAGTTCGAGTTCGTCCGCTCGGCGGCGCCGTCGCTCGCCGGGATGAGCCTCAGCGAGGCGGATCTGCGCGCCCGAACCGGCTGTACCGTGATCGGCGTCGAACGGGACGGGGAGCTGCGAACCGATCTGACCGCCGATTTCGTCGTTCGGGAGGACGATACGCTCATCGCCGGTGGAAGCGAAGCCGCCATCGACCGGTTCGCGGAGACCGTCACCGCAGACCGGGTCGCTCCCTGACGAGGCCGCTCGAGCACCGATCGGCAGCCTCATACGGATTGCTGTACCGATGTCCCGGCGCAACCGCCGCCCGGGTCGTGGTTGCGCCGGAACTGACGTACAGGAAACCGTATCACCCCTCCACGAGCCGACCCATCACCGGCGACGCCAGCATTCCGTGCCCGACGACCGAGACGAGGACGACGAGGCCGACGATTGCCCACAGTAGTTCGGCCTCGCGGAAGGGTGCGGCGTTGAGTCCCCACGAGAGGTAGAAGAACGAACCGATCCCCCGGATGCCGAAAAACGAGATCACCGCCCGCCTGCGAAGGTCGATCTCGGAGCCGAGAAACCCGATCAGTCCCGCGATCGGACGGACGACCAGCAGGATCGCGAGGACGACGACGGTCGCCTCGAGCGTCAGCGGCGCGAGCAGGCCGTTCGCGAGCGCACCGCCGAACAGCACCATGATCGCGACCATCAGCAGGTGTTCGGCCATCTCCGCGACCCCGTGGAGCGCGTCGTGGTACTCGTGAGTGCGCTCGTACTCCCGGAGCGTCAGCGCGGCGACGAAGACGGCGATGAAGCCGTAGCCGCCGACGAGTTCGACCGCCGCGAACGCGATCAGCGTTCCCGCGACGGCCTCGAGCCCCTGGACCGACCGCGAGAGCGGCGAGTCGGCCGAGAACCGGAAGACGACGACGGCGAGCAGCCAGCCGACGACGACTCCGCCCACGACGCCGACGACGATCTTGTAGCCGACGTAGACGAGCAGCCACTGCCCGAGCCACTGACTCGGCGCGTAGCCGACGAACGCGAGGAGAACGGCCAGGTAAGTAAACGGGAACGCGAGCCCGTCGTTGAGACCCGCCTCGGAGGTCAGCGCGAAGCGAACGTCGTCGGTTCCGTCATCGTCGTCGGTCCCGCTTTCTTCCGAGTTCGTCGGCGAGTTTCGTCCGGGCGGTCCGACCTGGACCTCCGAGGCGAGCACGGGATCGGTCGGCGCGATAGCGGCCCCGAGCAACAGCGCCGTCGGCAGCAGAAGTCCGGCGACGCCCCAGCCCAGCAGCGCCGCGCCGGCGATCGACAGCGGCATCGTGATCGCGAGCAGCCGAGCCGTCGACGCCCAGGCCGGCCAGCCGACGCGGCGGTCGATCTTCAGCCCCGCGCCCATCAGCGCGACGATCACGCCCAGTTCCGTCAGCCGCTCGGCTTCGTCGGCGTGCTCGATCGGATCCGGATACGGCAATTCCGGCACGAGCGTGAACGCGGCCGCACCCAGCGCGAGGTAGAATATCGGCAGGGAGAGCGCCCGCTCCTCGAGGAGGCGAGTCAGCACGACCAGCGCGAGGATCGCGACGCCCGCGAGCAGCAAGCCGGCGACGAAGCCGTCGAGGACCATCCGTTCGCGGTATCACTATCCACCATATAAACGGAGGACTTGCACTTTCCCGGCCAGCGGTTTTCCCTCGTCCTCGAGTACGGAACCGGGATGAACCGACCGAGCACGTTCTCCCGACGAACGCTCCTCGCGACAGTCGGCTCGGCCGGAACGCTGGCGCTTGCCGGCTGTACAGTCGAACACGACGAGGGGTACGAGGCGGAACCGGATCCCGTCGAGGACCACACGCCCATCGGACACCGTCTTCCTGACCTTCCCGTCCGAGAGTTTTCCGACGAGTACGAAGCCGGTATCGAAACCGGACTCGAGACCACCGTCGACGATCCGGAAACGTTGCGGACGGCTCTCGAGGACGGCGGGATCGACGTCGACGGTCTCAGCCGCGAACGCAACTACCTCTACCTCGAGTACGTCGGCGACACCCCCGAAACCGGCGTCCTCCGAGAGGTCGGCTACGTCGCCGGCGCGTACGCCCCCTACGTGCTCGCGAGCGACGACCCGGCCACGCTCGATGCGACCATCCTCGAGCGCGACGGGACCGACTTCGGACGATTCACCGGGTACGTAAACTGGGTTCGCGCGTTCGACGCCGGCGAGGAGCCGCTGGCAGCCTACGGCGAGCGCGTACTCGAGACGCTGAAAACGAAACGGTAGTCGATCGTGCCGTCGCCTACGGCGACAAACGCTGACGATCTTGCGGAACTCACTCCGTTTGTTCCGCTTGCTCCCAGCGACTTCGTCAAGGACTCAGTCGCTGGCGATCTCGCGGGAAGAGAACGGCCTCCCGAATGTTGTCGAGGCCCAGGATCGTCATGATCAGGCGCTCGCCGCCCAGCCCGAAGCCGGCGTGGGGCGGCATCCCGTACTTGAACATCTTCGTGTAGTAGTCGAACTGCTCGGGGTCGAGGCCCTGCTGTTCGAACCCTTCGATGAGCTGCTCGTAGCGGTGTTCGCGCTGGCCGCCCGAGACCAGTTCCATGCTCGGGTGCATCAGGTCGAAGCCCGTCGAGAGCTGCTCGTCGTCGTCGTGGTCCTGAATGTAGAACGGCTTGATCTCGCTGGGCCAGTCGGTGATAAAGTAGTGGCCGCCGACGTCGTCGCCCAGGGCCTTCTCGCCCTCGGTCGGCAGGTCGTCGCCCCAGACGAGCTGCTCGTCGAGTTCGCCCGTCGCGTTGATGCGTTCGATGGCCTCCTCGTAGCTGAGGCGGGGGAACTCGCCGTCGGGAACCTCGAAGGTCTCCTCGAGGCCGAGCGCCTCGAGCTCCTCGCTGCAGTTCTCGGCGACGGCCTCGTAGGCGGCCGTGACGACGCCCTCGGCGACGTCCATCGCGTCGTGTTCGTCACAGAACGCGCCCTCGAAGTCGATCGAGGTCGCCTCGTTCAGGTGTCGCGGCGTGTTGTGCTCCTCGGCGCGGAAGATCGGGCCGATCTCGAAGACCCGCTCGACGTTCGAGCCCGCGATCAGCTGCTTGAACAGCTGCGGCGACTGGTTCATGAAGGCCTCCTCGCCGAAGTACGTGATCGGGAACAGCTCCGTGCCGCCCTCGGTCCCGGTGGCGACGATCTTCGGGGTCGTGATCTCCGTACAGCGGAACTCGCGGAACGCCTCGCGGGCCGCACGCAGGATCTCCGAGCGGATCTCGAAGATCGCCTGCACCTCGTCCTTGCGCAGATCGAGGGTGCGGTTGTCCAGTCGCGTCGAGAGCTCGGCGTCGACCTTCCCGGAGGGATCCAGCGGCAGTTCGGGGTCGGCGGGGGCGACGACCTCGAGCGACTCCGGCGTGATCTCGACGCCGGTCGGCGCGCGGGGCTCCTCCTCGACGGCGCCCGAAACCTTCACGACGCTCTCGCGGGAGACGCCGAGGCCGGTCTCGACGAGTTCGTCGTCCATCTCGTCTTTCTCGAACTTGATCTGGATCTTGCCCGTCGTATCCCGGAGAATCAGGAAGGCGATCCCGCCGAGATCGCGGATCTCGTGGACCCAGCCGGCGACCGTCGCGTCGTCGCCCGGCTCGGCGTCGGCAGTGTAGGTTCTGTCCTGCATACCACCCGATTCCGGTCGCCGGAACTTAAGCGCAATCGTTCGGAGTCGGGGTCCCGGCGCGATCGGTACGGCGTTCGGCCGTGTGTCCGCCCGGCGTTCGGCCGTCTGTCCGTCCCTGTAGCGACCCCGTCCCGAGAACTCTTTGCGGCCTCCGTCGTATCGCCACCGCATGACAAAGGTGATCAACGAGGCCGACCTCGAGTGGACCGAGTACGACCGGGGCTCGTCACGGTTCCGACGCAAGCAGCTCTCGAGCGCAGCCGGCGCAGACGATATCGGCTGTAGCCTGTACGAGCTGCCACCCGGCGAGCGGTCCTGGCCCTACCACTACCACACGGCCAACGAGGAAGCGTTGTTCGTTCTCGACGGCGAGGGGATGCTCCGGTGCGAACGCGGGGAGGAGTCGATCGAATCTGGCGACTTCGTGACGCTTCCCGCGAGCGAGGACGGCGGTCACCAGGTCGTCAACGACGGTGGCCGCGACCTCCGGTACCTGATGCTCTCGACGATGGTCGAACCCGACGTCACTGTCTACCCCGAGATGGACAAGTTCGGCGTCTTCGTCGACTCCCCGCCGGGCGGAGAGGGAGAGCGCTCGCTTCATGGCTACTACCGGCTCGAGGACGCCGTCGACTACTGGGAGGACTGATACGGTTTACTGTAAGTCATTACCGGCGAAACCGCGACCCGTGTGGCGGTTGCGCCGGTAAATCGTTACAGCAATCCGTATGAGCCCTCGCGGGTTACCGCTCGCGGACGGTCATCGGAATCTCGTGTTTCGGACGGGCGGTGATCGTCGCCATCAGGTCGAGCTCCTCGGTTCCGGGGACGAGCTCGAGGTGGTAGTCCTGGTAGATCGTCGCGAGGATGAGCTGGGCCTCGAGCATGGCAAACCGGTCCCCGATACACCGACGCGGACCGGCCGCGAACGGGAAGTACGCCAGCTTCGGTAGATCGGACTCCATCTCGTCGGTCCAGCGCTCCGGTCGGAAGGCGAGGGGATCGTCGTACCAGCGGGGGTCGCGGTGGACGACCCACTGGTGCATCCGGATCGTCGCTCCCGGCTGGACCTCGTAGCCGCCGATGATGTCCGGTTTAGCGGGTTCGCGGACGATCCCTGGGACGGGCGGATAGAGTCGCATCGATTCCTTCACGATCCGCTCCGTGTACGTCAGCTCCGAGAGATCCTGCATCGTCGGCGTCTCTCCCTCGAGCTCCGTCTCGAGTTCGTCGACGAGCGTCTCCTCGACGGCGGGGTTTCTCGCGAGGAGGTGGGCCGTGAACGTCAGCGAGAGCGCCGTCGTCTCGTGGCCAGCCAGCAGCAGCGTCACCACCTCGTCGCGGATCTCCTCGTCCGAGAGCGCGGTCCCGCGCTCGTCGGTTACCTCGAGAAGTTTCGAGATGACGTCCTGATCGGTCGGGTTCGCCCGTCGTTCCTCGATCAGTTGGTAGACGACGACGTCGAGTTCCTCCCGTGCCCGCTGGATGCGTCGCCTGGAGGGGGTCGGCACCTGTGACGGAAGCACGAGATGAGAGAGGCTCTCGGTAGCCAGCATGAACTCCTCGAGCGCGGAACCGACGGTGTCGACGTGGTCGTCGATGTCGACGCCGAACAGCGCCCGGGCGACAATCCGCAGGGTTACCTCCATCATGTCCTCGTGGAACGAGCGGGTCTGGCCGTCCGCCCACTCCTCGAGCGCGTCCTCGGTGAACGCGGTCATCATTTCGGCGTACTCTTCGATCCGGTCGGGTGCGAACGCGGGCTGGATGAGATGGCGATTTCGGCGCCAGACCGCGCCTTCGCTGTTCAGAATGCCGTCGCCCGTAACCGGTTTGAGAACGTGCTGGAAGCGGGCTCCTTTGATGTAGTTCTGGTTGTTCTGGACGAGCACCTGCTCGATGTAGTCGGGGTGGTTGAGCTGGTAGACGGGGCCGGTCGGATCCTCCCAGTAGGCGATGTCGCCGTACTCGCGGGCGGTTTCGGTCATGAAGCCGTATGGATCGCGGAGGAAGGCGAGCTGGTTCCCGACGAGGGGAAGACCGTTCGGACCGGGCGGGTGATCGTCAGTAACTGCAGGCGTATCGCTGCTCATCTACCGTAGCCAATGGACGCCAGCCCCCTATGTCTGAACCCGATCATCCCCGGCGTATTTATACCCGGCACGAGAGCGTCCGGTCGTGTGCTCCCGTCTCAAACCGAAGGCGAGCCGATCCACCGCCGGCAGTGACCGGCCCGATAGCGCCGAGCGACAGATGCTCACAGGGAACGACGGGACGGCATCCCATGGGGGACAATGCGCTACGCCACGGTCACGCTGAACTGGCGTAGCCGGCGACCCACGCCGATCGACGAGCTCTTGGGCCACGGTGATTCGATCACGGTCGAGTCGATCCGTTACGTAAATCCCGTCAGCGATGACGACGACCGGTACGTCGAACTACTCGAGGTTCGTGGCGACCTCGAAGTGGTTCGCTCTCTCCTCGCGGAGTCACCGGACGCCCTCGAGTTCGCCGTCACTGGCAGTGACGACCGTGGCGTCGTCTACGTTCAGTGGCGACGTGCGGACCCCGTCGACGATCTCCTGTCGATCCTCCGGGAGCACGAGATCGTCGTCGACTGGCCGATGCGCTTCGTCGGGACCGACGGCACTCGCGGGCTCGAGATCACGGCGATCGGAACGAGTCGAGCGATCCAGCGAGCGGCCGCGGACCTCCCCGAGGGGATCGGGGTCGAACTCGAGCGGCTGGGCGAGTACGAGCCCGGTGGCGATCCCGGGATAACCCTGACCGAGCGCCAGCGGGAGCTGTTCGAGGTCGCCATTCACGAAGGCTACTACCAGGTTCCCCGGGAGACGACACACCGGGATCTCGCCGAGATTCTCGATCTTGCCCCCTCGACCGTCGGCGAGCATCTCCAGCGCATCGAGGCGAAACTGGCCACCGCGTACGCGACTTCGATGCGGTGAGGCGCGACCCCGTCGCCGGCTTCCCGACTCGCTTTTCTCGACCCACCACGAGTATCGAGACATGGACGACCTCGAGACGCTCGCCGAGGCGATTCGAACCGCCGACACCACGGCCGTCCTCACGGGCGCCGGCATCTCGGCGCCCTCGGGAATCCCCACGTTCCGGGGCGACGACGGTGTCTGGGACCGCTTCGACGAGGGGCAGTTCACCTACGGCCGCTTCCGGAGCGACCCCGAGGGGTTCTGGGCCGATCGCCTCGAGCTCCAGGAGGCCATGTTCGGCGGCGAGTACGAACCCAACACAGGCCACGAGGCCCTGGCCGCGATGGAGCGGGACGGCTACCTCGAGGCGATCTGCACCCAGAACACGGACGGTCTCCACCGGGACGCCGCGGTCGCCGTTCGGGACGGCGAGACCGACGCGCCGAACGTCGACGGCGAGGGCTCCGTACTCGAGCTTCACGGCAACGCCCGTCGGGTTCGATGCGCCGACTGCGGCCGACGGCGCGAGGGCGACCCGATCTTCGCGCGGGCCGCAGACGGGGAACTCCCGCCGACCTGCGACTGCGGCGGCGTCTACAAGCCGGACGTCGTCCTCTTCGGCGAACAGCTCCCGGCAGCCGTCATCCAGCGTGCGCGAACGCTCGCCCGCGAGAGCGACGCCTTCCTCGCGATCGGCTCCTCGCTGGTCGTCGAGCCCGCTGCCTCGCTGCCCCGGCAGGCGGCCTCGAGCGGCGCGACCGTCGGCGTGATCAACCTCGAGTCGACGCCGTGTGACGACGCGGCCGACGTAATCTGTCGCGAGGACGTGACCAAGGTGCTCCCGCGGCTGCGGGAACTCCTCGAGGCGTAATTTCGGTCGTCGGCGACGGGTTCGACGCCGTCGCTCGAGGAGTCCGCCCTAGGCGTCGTACTCCTCCCCGAGGTCCTCGTAGATCTCCGGATCGGTTCGGAACTTGAGCACGTTGTGGACCGCCGAGTTGCGGACATTGGCGATGACGTCGCCGTACTCGGTGTAACAGTCGTGGATCCACCGGGACACCTGCTCGCGGTCCCGGAACATCATCACCGTCTTCCACTGGTACTCCCCGTCCGAGAGGAAGAAAAACAGGGTGTGTTTGTCCTCGCGGATGTGTTCCATCGCCTCGCGCCAGCCGTCGGCGAAGCCGTCCGTGTTGAACTTGAACTCGAACAGCGCGAAGATGTAGTACTCCTCGTTAGGGATGATCGCTTCCCGGAAGACGCCCTCGTTTCGCATCCGGCGGATCGACTCGCTGACGGTGACGTGGGAGACGTCGATGTCGTACTGGGTCTCGAGTACGTCCGTCAGCTCCCGCGAGGAGAGCTGCGGGTCCTCCGCGAGCTCACAGAGGATCGCGATGTCACGGTCCTTGAACTCCCAGTTCGGGGGGTCGTCGCTCATGGTTCCTACTAACGCGGTTTCCACTGTTTACGTGTTCGGTTCGCGCAACGGTCCGGGGGAGGCGAACGAATCGGGATCTCGATCCCCGTCCGACCGTCTCGAGGGGTGCGACCGCTTCCACTGTTAACCGCCGCCGGCGTGGGCCCGCACCGAGGCTCCTCAGTTCTCCGTCGAGAGCCGCCGCAGCGACTCCTCGCCGATCTCCTCGAGGACGTGCTCGTGGAACGCCTGCAGGGCCGCGCTCTCGTCTTCGGCGAGGACGACGTCGCTGGCCGACAGGGTCGCCAGCCCGAACGCTCGCGGGGTCGGCGAGTCCAGCAGCTGGCGCTCGACCGCCAGTTCTCCCGAATCGATCGCCGCGACGATCCCCTCGATCTCGGCGACGTCGAGCTTGTCCTCTAGAATTTCGCGGTAGGTCTCCTCGATCACCGCGAACTCCTCGAGGTCCTGCGCGAAGCCCAGCAGCATCTCGCTGGAAACCTGCTGCTCGCTGGCCGACTTCTCGTAGCCCTTGTAGCGTTTGAGGATCATCAGCGCCCGTGTGGCGTTGATCCGGAAGTACCGCTGCAGGAGATCGGTCCCCGAGAGGGCCGCCCGGAGATCCGACCGAACCTCGGCGGGCTCGAGGCCCTCGAGGATCCCCTCGAGGTCGATCTTGCGGTTCAGTGGCATCGAGAGGGCGAAGCCGTTGTCGGCGACGGCGACCTTGACGTTGGCCGTCGCCTCCTGTGCGCAGTGGTAGGCCAGCAGGCGGGAAAGGCCGTCGTTGACCTTCCGCCCGTAGTTCGAGTGGACGTAGTAGTGGCGCTCGTACTCGTTACGATCGCGTTCGACCTCGATCGCGAGTCGCTCGTCGGTGCTGACGCTTTCGACGCCCGCGTACCGAACCTGGTGGTCGAACAGTCGCGCGATCGCCCGGACGCTGTCGTCGTCCAGCGGGAACCCGCGCAGCCAGCCGCGAACGCGCGAGGGGCCGCCTTCGGCGTAGTGCTCGAGCAGCTGCCGTTGAAACGCCAGAATCTCACAGCCCAGGTCGTACGACAGCGGCAGTCGCTCGGAGTACCACGAGGGGACCGTCGGTCGGGCGCTCGTGTGGTCGACGTACACCTTCGACCCCCGGCGGTACCGGTACTCGAAGTGGTTGCCACCGAGGACGAAGACGTCGCCCTTCTCCAAGGTGTCGAGGTAGTTCTCGTCTAGCTGGCCGACCCACTCGTCGCTCGCGCGGGTGTGGACGTCGCAGGTAAAGGAGTCGGGAATCGTCCCGATGTTGGTCATGTAGATCACCCGTGCGAGCCGACCGCGCTTGCCGATGAGGGGTTCACCGACCGGGAACGCCTCGTGGTGGTGTTCCCCGCCGGGCGGGTCGTTCTCGTCGCGCCAGATCTTCGCGTAGACGTTCTTCTCCTCGAGGCCCGCGTACTCGGCGGTGAGGTACCGACAGAGGGATTTCCACTCCTCGTCGCCGTACTCGCGGTAGGGGTAGGCACGCCGGAGGATCCCCCTCACCTCGGACTCGGGACGGATTTCGGCGATCGCCATCCCGTAGACCTGCTGGGCGGCGACGTCCTGGGCGTTGCGCGGGATCGACACTGAGTCGACGAACCCGTCTTCGGCCTTCTTCAGCATGACTGCACACTCGAGCAGTTCGTCCCGATCGAGCGCGATCACCCGCCCCGTGACGGTCTGGCCGACGCGATGGCCCGCCCGTCCGACCCGCTGGAGCAGGGCGGCGACGGATTTCGGCGAGCCGACCTGCACGACGAGGTCGACGTGGGGCATGTCGATACCTAACTCCAGCGAGGTCGAGGAGGTCACGACCTCGAGGTCGCCGCTCTTCAGCCGGCCCTCGACGTCCTGGCGGGCTTCCTTCGAGAGGCTGCCGTGGTGACAGCCCGAGTTCTCCTCGTCGTAGGCGTCGAAACGCTCCCGGAGGTTGTGCAACACCCGTTCGGCGCCCGATCGCGTGTTCGTAAAGACGAGCGTGTTCGTGTGGTTCTGTACGTGCTCGTGGAGGGTCTCGTAGAAGCGATCCTGGACGACCTCGCGGGGGGTGTGGATGAGGTCGTCGGTCGGCGACTCGAGTTCGATGTCGAACTTGCGGGCGAAGCGGGCGTCGACGATCTCGTAGGGTCGCGAGTCCCCGCCCGGCTCGTCCTGCCCCACGAGGAACTCCGCGACCTGCGAGAGCGGTTCGATCGTCGCCGAGCAGCCGATCCGCGTGAGCTCGCCCTCGATCAGAGCCTCGAGTCGCTCGAGGCTCACCGAGAGGTGCGTCCCGCGTTTGCCGCCCGCCAGCGAGTGGATCTCGTCGACGATGACGTACTCCACGGTCCGTAACTTCTCGCGGAACTTCGGGGAGTTCAGCAAGATTGCGAGCGTCTCCGGCGTCGTGTTCAGGATGTGGGGCGTCTCCTCGAGCATCTTCTGGCGCTCGTGAGAGGCCGTATCGCCGTGGCGGATGGCGTGGCGGATTTCGCCGATGCCCTCGCCGCTCCTCGGGGTTTCACCGCTCTGACCTTCTGCGGCGCCATGCGCCGCGCGGTCCTCCGCTATCGACTCGATCCCCTCGAGGGGGACCTCGAGGTTGCGGTGGATGTCGTTGGCCAGCGACTTCAGCGGTGAGATATAGAGGCAGTAGACTGAGTTCTCGAGGCCGTCGTCGACCTCCCGATTCCGGCGGTAGAGTTCGTTGATGATCGCACAGAAGCTCGCCAGCGTCTTCCCCGAACCTGTCGGAGCACAGACAAGTGTGTTCGTTCCCGCGTCGATCTTCGGGATCGCGCCCTCCTGGGGTGGCGTGAAGAAGCCGTCGTTCTCGGGAACGAACTCGCCGAACGCCTCGAGCCACCACTCCTGGACCGCGGGCTCGAGCAGCTCGAAGACGTCGCGGTCCTCGATCGCGGTGGTCTCGGGATCGAAGGGGAGGTCGGCATCGGGGACCGGCAGCGCGAGGTCGTCGTTCCCGTCCATCACTCCGGTCTGGGAGGCCGCGGTGTAAGAGGGTTTGGCCAGCGGAGTGAAAGTGGCGCGGTTGGCGGTCGAAACTGTCCACTTGCATTAGCAAGTCCCACGTATATATGCTCGTTCGGTGCGAGAAAGGGACGAACCGCGTCGCGCGACGAGATGAACCGCGATCCCGAATCGGGAGTTTCGACCCGCCAGGAGTCCGTCCGCGACGAATACCGCAACCGCACTCGAGCGATCGGCGCCTGAGCACCCTTTGGAAATGATGACACGACTTACTCGACGAACCCTGCTTTGCGGTCTCTCGCTGTCGGCCGGCGTCGGCGCGCTGTCGGCCGCGTCGCTGAAACGGTCGCGGTCGACGTCGGACACCGGGGCGGCTGCCGAACGCGAGTTCGACCCTCGCATCGACGCGTTCGGCTTCGAGAACTACGCGACCCCGCCGGTCCCGCCGGAGCCGACGGAGTTCCTCTCGAGACGCGACCTTCGCGAGGAGCTGACGGGCCGGCTCGAGACCCCGCTGGGAACGCGAGTAACCGACACCCTGCAGGTCAGTTCGGAACCCCGGCTCCGGACGATCGTCGACGAGCTCTACGCGAACGCCAACCGCCTGTTCGGCACGAGGGGGTACTGCTACGGGATGGTCGCGGCCGCGCAGTGGTACTGCGAGGAGCCGACGGCCGTCCCGATCGAGCGCGACTCCGCGAGCGAGATCGGCCACGTGAACGAACCGCTCGAGGACGACGCGGCCGCGCCGGTTCGGGAGGACGTCGAGCGGCTCCACCGACAGCAGTTCCTCGACGCCGAGTCGTGGCTCCGGCGGTGGGCGCTTCTCAGCCCGGACTGGATCGACTACGAAAGGCAGGCGCGCGAGCTTCGGGCCGCGATCGACGAGTTCGGGTCGGCCGGGATGACGCTCTCCGGCGAGGACGTCCTCAACGGTCACTACGTGCTGCTGTACGACTACGACGTCAACGACGCCGACGTCGTCTTCGCAGTCTACGATCCCAACGACGCGGCCGATCGGTACGTCACCGACGGACCGTCCGTTATCGGGATCGAAACGGACACTCACGAACCGCTGCTGGGATCGTACACGGGGACGTACGACCGGTTCCTGTTCAACCCGGCCGACCGGGCGATCAGCGCCCGCGGCAGGGTCGATCGGTAGCGCACGGTCGTCAGAACTCGGTGACGACCTCCACGCCTCGCGTTCCGAAGTCGGACATCGCCGCCAGCCGATCCGAGACGTTCTCGAGCCCGACCTCCCTCGTGACGAGCGCGTCGGGCTCGAGCCGTCCGGAGTCGATCAGGCGCAGCAGTTCGTCGTACCGCGAGGGCGGCATTCCGCGCGAACCGACGACGGTGACGTCCCAGCGGGTGATCTCGTCCATCGGCAGGGCGATCTCGCCGCGCTCGTCGTCGGTGGTGAGCCCGGCCTGGACGTGGGTCCCACGGGTTCGGAGGCAGTCGACGCTGTTCCGACAGGTCTCGGCACGGC